>CAYTWJ010000128.1:0-8622 GCA_964442055.1 uncultured Rhodospirillaceae bacterium
CAGACCCGGCGGATCTTGCCGGCGCCGTCGATCAGGAAGGTCGAGCGCTCGATGCCCATGTACTTGCGCCCGTACATGCTCTTCTCGACCCACACGCCGTAGGCGGCGCAGGTCTTGCCTTCCTCGTCGGCGGCGAGGGTGACCTCGAGCCCGTGCTTGCGCTTGAACTTTTCATGGCTTGCGGCACTGTCGCGCGAACAGCCGACGACCACCGCGCCCGCCTTATCGAAGGCCTTGCGCCGCGTGGTGAAGTCGATCGCCTCCTTGGTGCAGCCCGGGGTGTCGTCCTTGGGGTAGAAATACAGCACCACCTTCTTGCCCTTGAGATCCTTCAGGCTCAGCTTGCCGCCGCCATCGGTCGGCAAGGTGAAGGCGGGAGCGGTGTCGCCCGCTTCGAGGGTCGCGCTCATGCGGCTCTCCTTGTTCATTGCGGAAGGGTCACGCCGGCTGGCGGTCCGGTTCGGCAGCAAGATGGGGCCGCGCCGGCGCCTCGACCAGTGCCTCGTAGAGCGCCCGCACGCGGGCCTCGCGCTCGACGAGGCGCGCTTCCAGCGCGGCGAAATCGCCGACGCCGGCGGCGCGGGCCAGCGTCGCCTTGAGGCCGCGCGGCGCCTCGGCGGCGCGGAAACGTTCGGCCTGGCACAGCCGCGTCAGGGCGAGGATGTCGGAAAGCAGCCGCACCGCATCGGCGAGGTCGCGGGCCGCCTCGGCATCGAGCGCGCCGGCCGCGGCGAGGCGGCGCAGGGCGGCGAGCGTGTGCGGCTCGAGCACCTCGGGCGATCGGGCGGCATGGCGCAGCTGCAGGTACTGGCAGATGAACTCGGCATCGATCAGGCCGCCGCGCACATGCTTGACCGCCCAGGGATCGGTCTCGGCGTGCTCGGCAGCGACGCGCTGGCGCATCGTCGCGACGTCGGCAAGCAGCCGGTCTGGATCGCGCGGCGCGGTGAGAACCGCGCGAATGGCCCCGCGGATCGCGTCGACGAGCCGCGGCGGGCCGGCGACGACGCGGGCGCGGGTCAGCGCCATGTGCTCCCAGGTCCACGCCGACTCGCGCTGGTAGCGCGCGAACGCGGCGAGCGACGTCGCCACCGGGCCGGCATGGCCCGAAGGCCGCAGCCGCATGTCGACCTCGAACAGGCGGCCGTCCGGGGTAAGCGCGGTGAGCGCGTTGATCACGCGCTGGCTCAGCCGCGCGAAATAGTGCGCGGGTGCCAGCGGGCGCGGCCCATCCGACGCCTCGGCGTCCGGCGCGTGGCCGTAGACGAAGATCAGGTCGAGATCGGATTCGAGCGTCATCTCGCGGCTGCCCAGCCGGCCGAGACCGATGATCGCCAGCGCGCCGCCGGCGACGCGGCCGTGCTGGACGGCGAACTCGGCCTCGACGCGCGGCAGCAGCGCGCGCAAGACCGCCTCGGCGAGATCGCTGGTGGCGAAGCCGGCGGCCTCGGCGTCGCCGACGCCGCGCAGCAATTGCAGGCCGATCTGCAGCCGGCGGTCGTTGCACCAGCGGCGCGCAAGATCGAGCACATCCTGGAAATCGCGCGCCGGCTCGAGCGCGCTCTCGAGCTGGTGCGTCAGTCCGTCGGCGTCGGCGAGCCGGGTGTCGAGGTCGGCGCTGATGATGCCGTCGAAGAGCGCGGGGTTGCGGCTCAAGTAGTCGGCAAGACGCGGCGCCGTTCCCATCAGCTCGGCCACCAGGTCGAGCAGGTGCGGGTTGGCGTGCAGCAGCGAAAAGAGCTGCACGCCCGCGGGCAGCCGCGCCAGGAACTCGTCGAAGCGGCTGAAGGCGACGTCGGGATGGGCGGCTCGCGACAGCGCCTCGAGCAGGCGCGGCATGATCGCGGTGAGCTTCTCGCGCGCCCGCTCCGAGCGCATGGCGCGGTAGCGCCCGTGATGCCAGCCGCGGATCGTCGCCGCCACCGACGCCGGCTCGGAGAAACCGAGCCGGGCCAGCGTGCGCAGCGTCTCGGGATCGTCTTCGGTGCCGGTGAAGACCAGGCTGCCGGCCGGCGTGCCGAGCGAAGGCTCGGCCTCGAACAGCGCGGCATAATGGCGCTGCACGCGCTCGAGCACCTGGTGCACCTCGGCGACGAAGCGGCCGGACTCCGGCATGCCGAAGAAGGTGGCGACGTGGTGCAGCCCCGCGGGGTCGTCGGGCAGCGTGTGCGTCTGCTCGTCGGCGATCATCTGCAGCCGGTGCTCGAGCCGGCGCAGGAACTCGTAGGCCGCGACCAGCTCGTCGGCGATCGCCGGCGCGAGGCGGCCGGTGTCGGCCAGCGCGCCGATCGCCGCGCAGGTGCCCGAGCGGCGCAGCCGGCGATCGCGCCCGCCGGCGATGAGCTGCTGGGTCTGGGCGAAGAACTCGATCTCCCGGATGCCGCCGCGTCCGACCTTGATGTTGTGCCCGGCGACGGCGACGGCGCCGTGGCCCTTGTGCACGTGGATCTGGCGCTTGATCGAATGGATGTCCTCGATCGCGGCGAAATCGAGATACTTGCGCCAGACGAAGGGGCCGATGCGGTCGAGAAACGCGCGCCCGGCGGCGACATCGCCGGCGACGGGCCGCGCCTTGATCATCGCCGCGCGTTCCCAGTTCTGGCCGAGGCTCTCGTAATAGTTCTCGGCCGCCGTCATCGACAGCGCCACCGGCGTCGCCGCGGGGTCGGGGCGCAGGCGCAGATCGGTGCGAAAGACGTAGCCGTCGGCGGTGCGCTCCTGCAGCATCTTGACGAGACCGCGCGCGATGCGCACGTAACAATCTTGCGGCGAATGCGACCCGATATAATCGATCGTCTCCGGGTCATAGAGGATCAGAAGGTCGATATCGCTCGAATAATTCAGCTCGCGCGCCCCCAGCTTGCCCATGCCGATGACGACGAAGCCGCTGTCGCGGCTGCAATCGCCGGGGTGCGGCAGGCGGATCTCGCCCGCCGCGGCGGCATCGGCGAGCAAGCGGGCCACGCTGGCGCCCAGCGCCGCCTCGGCGAAGTCGCTGAGCGCGGCGGTGACCTCGGCAACCGGCCAGAGCTGGCCGATGTCGGCGATCGCGGCGGCGAGCGCGACGCGCCGCTTGGCCAGCCGCAATGCGCTCATCAGCTCGGGGGCCGCGAGCGCGGCCGCCGCCGCGGTCTCGGCCATGACCGCCGCCAGCACCGGCGCCGGCCCCTGTTCGAGCAGCCGGGCGAGGAACGCCGGCTCGCGCAGCGCCAACTCGGTGAGATAGGGGCTGTTGCCGAAGAGCGCGGCGAGCAGGGCGCGGCCGCGCGGGTCCTCGGGCAGGGCGCGGATGAAGTCGGCGAGAGCCGGTTCGGCGTCGGCGGCGAGCGCCGCCCAGTGCTGGAATCCGGTCGCCGCCCGGTCTGCATCGTAAGGCGGAGGCAAGCCGCGCAGACGGTCGAGGAGGGTGAATTGCCGCATTCCAAATTGCCCGGGTTTGCGGCACAGTGCGCGAACGGGCTGGGCCGGTCAAGCCGTGCCGGCTCCGCGGGTGATGTATCGAGCGCCGCGCGCCGGCGCGCCTCTCGCGATCCCGTCCTGTCCGATAGCGCGGGATAAGGGCCGACCGCCCCTTGATCGGAGCGCAGCCGTGATCCTGAGAACCGGGCGAGTGTTACTGGGCGCCATCGCCGCCGGCATCGCGGCCTTGGCCATCCTGTCGGTGGCGCTCGCCTGGCGGCTGTCGCAGGGACCGGTGTCGCTGTCCTTCCTGACGCCCTACCTGGCCGAAGCCCTGAGCTACGCCGAGGCCGGCTTCTCGGCCGAGATCGAGGACACGACCCTGACCTGGGTCGGCTGGCGCCAGGCGCTCGAGGTGCGCGCGGTCAATGTACGCCTGCGCGACGCCGAGGGACGCACCGTCGCGCGCGTGCCGGAAATCTCGCTCGGCCTGAGCGGCCCCGACCTCCTGCGCGGCGCGGTCGAGCCGACGCGCATCGACATCATCGGCGCCGACGTGCGGCTGCTGCGCGATGTCGACGGCCGGTTGAACGTGGGCGGCATCAGCTTCGCGGGCGAGGCGCCGGTCGCCGGCGAGGACGGCGCGACGCCGCTGGTGCTCGGCCTGCTCATGGAGCTCAGCCGGCCGAGCGCCGAGAGCAGGATGCTGCCGCATCTCAACCGGGTCAGCATCCTCGGCGCCGAGATCACCTTCGTCGACCGCGCCACCGAGACGGTGTGGCAGGCGCCGCGCTCGGACCTGGTGGTGCAGCGCGAGCCGGGCGGCCTGCGTGCCGATCTCGTTGTCAACCTGCAGATCGCCGAAACGACGACGCGCCTCGACGTCGAAGGCCATTACGACGCCGCCAGCCGGCGCAGCGAGGTCCGCATCGCCTTCGCCGATCTGAACCTGGCGCCGGTGGCGCGCAAGGGCCCGGCCTTCGTGCCGCTGGGAGCGCTCGATTTTCCCGTCGCCGGCGGCATCGCCTTCGCGATCGACGGCGAGGGGCGCAATTCCGACATCGCCTTCGACATTGCCGGCGGCGCGGGACGCTTCGTCCTGCCGCAGGTGTTCGAGGCGCCGCTCGCGCTGCGCCAGACGTCGGCAAAGGGACGGCTGGCAGCGCGGCTCGGCGGCGTCACGCTGGAGGCGGCGCGGCTCGATTTCGGCCAGCCGGTGATCGAGCTCACGGGCACGATGACATTCGGCGGCCAGCCGGGCATCGATATCAGCGCCGCGATCCGCGATCTGCCGACGGCGAAGCTCGGCCATTACTGGCCCGTGTCGGTGGCGCGCGGCGCGCGGCCCTGGGTGCTGCGCAACATCAGCGGCGGCGGCGTCGGCCAGGCGCGCCTGCGGCTCAAAGCCGACATTGCCCGCCTCGACAGCGGCGACCTGCCCGCGGACGCCTTCACCATGGATTTCGATTTCGACGGCCTCGACGTGCAGTATTTCGCGCCGATGCCGAAGGTGACCGGGGCGCGCGGCTCGGCGCGGCTCAACCTCGAGCGGCTGGCGATGGCCATATCCGAGGCGCAGACCGCGGGCCTCGCGCTCAGCGAGGGCAAGGTCCAGGTCAGCGGCTACGAAAAGGGCGGCAAGGAACGCGCCACCGTCGAATTCACGGCCACCGGGCCGGCCAACGAGGCGCTCGCCTTGCTCGACCGCAAGCCGCTCGGTTTCGTCAGCCGGGTCGGGCTGGACCCGGCATCGGTCGGCGGCAGCGCGACGACGCGGGCGCGCTTCGCCTTTCCGCTGCCCAAGGATCTCGACATGGCGCAGATCGACTTCGCCGCGACTGCGGATTTGCGCGACGTGTCGGTGCCCAAGGTGGTCGACCGCTTTGCGGTGAGCGGCGCCGATCTCGCCCTCAAGGTCGACCGCCAGGGGCTCGACGCCACCGGCACGGCGGCGCTGAACGGCGTCAAGGTCGATCTCGCCTGGCGCCAGGAGTTCGACCCGCGCGCCACGCCGGCGGCACGCTACCGCCTCGCCGGCATCGTCGACGATGCCGGCCGCGTCGCGCTCGGCTATCCGACCGAAGCCTATGTGACAGGGCCGGTCGGCGCCGAGGTGAGCATCGAGACCGATGGCAGGCAGCGCGCGCGCATCGACGGCCGCTTCGACCTCAAGGACGCGGCGATGAACGTCGAGCGGCTGGTCTGGCGCAAGGCCGCGGGCGTTGCCGGCTCGCTCAAGATGAACGCGCTGGTGGACGGTGCCGCGCCGGTGCGCATCGAGAAGGCCGAGCTCATTGCCGGGGATTTGCAGGCCGCTGGCAGCCTGGTGGTGGCGGACGGCGTGGTCGAGCAGGCGGACGTTTCGCGGCTGAGCTTCGCCGCGAACAGCGTCAGCGGCCGACTGCGCCGCCAGCCCGACGGCGTCTATTACGCCTGGCTCGAGGGGCCGTCGTTCGACCTGCGCCCCCACCTCGAGGACGCTCTGTCCGACGAGGCCGTGGCGCCGCGCGACCAGCCGACCGTCGAGGCGACGATCCGCCTCGACCGCGCGGTGATCGGCGAGGACACGGTGCTGCAGCCCTTCGCCGCCAGCCTGCGCAGCGTGCGCGGGCGCCTGCAGCGCCTCGACGCCAACGGCAGCTTCGCCGAGGGCGGCAAGCTGGAGATGCGCATCGCGCCGGTCGGGCCGCGCCGCAAAGTCGCCCTGCGCTCGGACAATGCCGGCCAGGCGCTGCGCTATCTCGGCTTCGGCGATGCCCGCGGTGGCACGCTGGCCCTCGATGCCGAGATCGCCGACGAGCTGCCGCAAGCGCCGACCAAGGGCAAGGCGGTGCTGGAGAACTTCCGCGTCGTCAACCAGCCCGTGCTTTTGCAGCTGCTCACGCTGGGCTCGTTCACCGGCATCCGCGACGCCCTCGCCGGCGAGGGCATCCTGTTCGCCCGCGCCGAGGTGCCGTTCACGCTCGCCGGCGAGATGATGACGCTGGAGCGCGCGCACAGCATCGGCCCGGCGCTCGGCATCACCGCCGAGGGCACCTTCAACCGGCGCAAGGACGAGTTCAATATCGGCGGCACCTTGGTGCCCGCCTACACGATCAACAGCATCCTCGGCCACATCCCGCTGCTCGGCAGCATCCTGGTCGGACGGCCGGGCGAGGGCGTGCTCGGCCTCTCCTACCGGGTCACCGGCACGGTCGAGAAGCCGGTGGTTTCGGTCAATCCGCTGTCGGCCTTCGCGCCGGGCATCCTGCGCCGGCTGTTCGAGATTCCCGAGAGCGGCGAGCCGGTCGGCGATCCGGCGGCGCGGCCGGACGATCTGGCGCCGCGCCGCTGAACGCTCAGGCCGGGCGCACGAGCACGTGGCGCTTCTTGCCGGCCGAGAGCTTGATCACGCCGTCGGCGTTTAGGTCGCCGAGCGTCACCGGCCTGAGCTCGCTGTCGATGGCCGCGTCGTTGATGCGGCCGCCGCCGCCCTTGATCAGCTTGCGCGCCTCGCTGTTCGACGGTGCCAGCCCGGCGCGCCGCAGCAGCTCGAAGGCGGCGATGCCCGCTTGCAGGTCGCCGCGCGGGACATCGACCACCGGGAGAGTGGTTACCGTGTACTTGATGTTATCGCCAACTGGTTTCGCGGCCAGAACGGATGTCGAAGAACTAGCGAAGTCAACGACAACGTCCTTGCCAAACGTTACTACGGTAACCCCGGAGCCGCCGGTAAACGCACTCGCTGCACTGGCCTTGGCCGCAGACAAATCAAAGTCTGGATGGCAGAGTTTCGTCGCTTCGTCCGCGAGGATCTTCTTCGCCTCGTTGAGCTCGGCGCCTTCGAGCCGCTCGAGCCGCGCGATCTCGTCGCCGGGCAGCTCGGTGAACAGGCGCAGGAAGCGGCCGACGTCGGCGTCCTCGGTGTTGCGCCAGTACTGCCAATAGTTGTTCGGGGACAACATTGCGGCGTTGAGCCAGACCGCGCCCTGCGCGGTCTTGCCCATCTTGGCGCCCGAGGCGGTGGTGATCAGCGGGCAGGTGAGGCCATAGGCGGCCTTGTCGTCGATGCGGCGGATCAGCTCGACGCCGTTGACGATGTTGCCCCACTGGTCCGAGCCGCCCATCTGCAGCGCGCAACCATGGCGCCGGCTGAGCTCGAGGAAGTCGTAGGCCTGCAGCACCATGTAGTTGAACTCGAGGAAGCTCAGGAAATGCTCGCGCTCGAGCCTGAGCTTGACGCTGTCGAAGCTCAGCATGCGGTTGACCGAGAAATGGCGGCCGTAGTCGCGCAGGAACGAGATGTAGTGCAGCCGGTCGAGCCAGTCGGCGTTGTTGGCCATCACCGCGTCGGTCGGGCCGTCGCCGAAGCGGACGAAGTTGGCGAAGACGCGCTTGATCCCGGCCATGTTGGCGGCGATCTCTGCCTCGCTCAGCAGCTTGCGGCTCTCGTCCTTGCCCGAGGGGTCGCCGACCTTCGTCGTGCCGCCGCCCATCAGCACGATCGGCTTGTGGCCGGTCTGCTGCATCAGGCGCAGCATCATGATCGAGACCAGGCTGCCGACATGCAGGCTCGGCGCGGTGCAGTCGTAGCCGACATAGGCGACGACCACCCCGGCGCGTGCCGCCGCATCGAGCCCGTCGATGTCGGTGCACTGGTGCATGTAGCCGCGCCCGGTCAGGCGGCGCAGGAATTCGGAACGGGGCTCGGCCATCGGTCGCTGCTATAAGAGGGCGCGGTGGGTCTAGCACAATCGACCCCCACGGCAAAGGGGCGGCAAGGACGGATGGCCGGGATGCGCTGGGCGCTCGGGCTGATGAGCGGCACCTCGATGGACGGCATCGACGCCGCGCTGGTCGAGACCGATGGGCGCCGGCTCGGCGCCGCCGGCCCGTGGGCGACGCGACCATACGCGCCGGCCCTGCGCGAGCGGCTGCGCGCCGTCCTCGGCGGCGTGGGCGATGTCGCCGGCGTCGAGCGCGACCTGACCGACGCCCATGCCGAGGCGGTGCGCGCGCTCATGGCCGAGGCCGGCGTGACGCCGGCGGTGATCGGCTTCCACGGGCATACCATCCTGCACCGGCCCGAGCGGCGCCGCACCTGGCAGATCGGCGACGGAGGCCGGCTCGCCCGCCTCACCGGCGTCGACGTGGTCGGCGACTTCCGCTCCGCCGACGTCGCCGCCGGCGGGCAGGGGGCGCCGCTGGCGCCGCTCTACCACGCCGCGCTGGCGGCGCCGCTGG
>CAYTWJ010000129.1:0-8576 GCA_964442055.1 uncultured Rhodospirillaceae bacterium
GGCATCGAGGGCCTTGCTCTTGTCCATGCTGTCCTTCTCGATGACGCGGAAAACCGGCTGCGACATGGCGGCGACCCCCTTTATTCCATTTCGCGGCGCCGTCCGGCAAGGGCGGCGGCGCGATCGAGAGTACACGTTTTGTTCTCACTCGCAAGCGGAATTTGCAAGATGTTGATCGGGCGCGGTTATTCCGCCCGTGTTCAGGTGGCGTTCACGGCGGGATCTGCCGCAATCACTCCCTGAACGTACGTGACGCACATGGCGTCACCGGGGCGGCGGCCGTCACTTCGAGGGCGGTTGCTGGCCGGCGACGACAATGTCCATGGCGGTATCGATCACCCAGGCATAAAGCTGCCTGTCCCGAACTGTCGCGACGAGCTCGTATCTGTGGCCGGGCTCGGCGCTGAACGTGACGCTGCCCCACCGATTTTCCCTGGGGCAGAAGACAGCCATCGCGTTGTAGCCGTAATGGAAGATGATCTGATGCCTTCCCGGCAGCATCTCGATCGGCAGGTTCCAGAGCGGCGCTCCCCGACCGTCGACATCACGGACATGAACCTGGAAGCAGCCGAAAGTCCAGAAGCTCTCTATGCGCGCATAGGCGCGAGTGAGAACCGCCACCTCTTCGGCCGGGCGCGCCGGGCCTGGGTAGGCGCGAAAAGGCTCGCAGCCGGCCAGGGCGACTGCGGCAGCCAAGGCGGCCAACGCACCAACGGTTCGACCCCATCCGTGCATGCCGCCGATGCTGCGCAGGGGCGGCGGAACAGCGAAGGGATGCGGACTGCCGGCAAGCGGCGGCGGAGCCGCCCCTACGCCCCCCGCCCCAGCGCGCGCAGCTGGCGCCAGTGCGCCGCCAGCATGCCGGTGAAGGTGGCCTCGCGGTAGGGCACGCCGTACTCGGCCGCGGTGGCGCGGATGATCGCCGAGATCGGCCCGTAGTGGCGGTGGCTCACCGTCGGGAAAAGATGGTGCGCGCAGTGGCCGTTGAAGCCGCCGCTGAGGAAGTTGGCGAGCCCGCTGGTCGCCCGCCAGTCGAGCGTCGTCGCCAGCACGTGCGCGGCGAAGCTGCCCGGCACGCGCCGGCCGGCGTCGGCGAGCGGAAACGTCACCCGCTCGGAAATGTGGTTGCCGGCGATGATCAGCACGAAGGCGCTCGATTGCAGCCCGGCCACCGCCAGGTAGCCGAGCAGCACCTGCCAGGCCGGAAGGTCGATCAGCAGGAGCGGCAGCACGATCATCAGCGCCGCGTAGCCGAGCTTGGTCGCGGCGAAGGCGGCATGGTCGGCCAGCGCCTTGGCCGGCACCCGCCGGTTGCCCATCCAGGCGCGGCGGAAATGGCGGAAATCGTCCCAGAACACCACCTGCAGCCCGACCAGCGGATAGAGCGGCGGGCCGTAGAGATGCTGGAAGCGGTGCCACCAGCGGCGCGGCTGGCCGGGCAGGATGCGCACGGTCGAGTCGTTGCCGAGGTCGGCGTCGGCGCCGAGCACGTTGGGGAAGACGTGGTGCGAGCCGACATGGCGCAGCTCCCAGAGCCGGCCGCTGACCCCGATCAGGGCGAAGCCGAGCTCGCCGATCAGCCGGTCGAGCCGGCGCCGCCCGGTGAAGGCGCTGTGGCCGGCCTCGTGCGCCACGGTGAGCGCGAAGAGGAAGGCGGCGAGGCCGCCCGCGAGCGCCAGCGGCAGCATCGCCCCGCCCGGCACCAGCCCGCCGACGACCGGCACATAGGCGCCCGCCGCCAGCGCGAGCAGCGCCGCCGCCTTGGCGAAGCCGATCGCATCGGTGCGCCTGGGCTTCCCTGTGGCGGCGAAATAGGCCTGCACGCGCGCGCGCAGCGCCCGGTCGAAGGGATGATGGCTCCCCTCGGCGAAGCGATAGCGGTCGGATGACATCGCCGGCACGCCCCCCATGGCGCGATTGAAGCACGGCCGCCGGGCGGAGCGGAAGGGGGCGGCGGCGGCTCAGCGCGGCGCGCCGAGCACCTCCTTGACCTTGCCGGCGAGCTGGCTGAGCGAGAAGGGCTTGGGCAGGAAGCTGGTGTCCTGCGGCGCGCCGGGGTTCTTGCGGAAGGCCTCCTCGGCGTAGCCGGAGATGAAGATGATCCTGAGGTCGGGGCGGCTCTGGCGGATGTGCTGGGCGAGCGTCGGGCCGTCCATGTTGGGCATCACCACGTCGCTGATCAGCAGGTCGATCGTCGTCTTGTCGCGCTCGATCAGCTTCAGCGCGCTCTCGCCCGAATTGGCCTCGAGCACGGTGTAGCCCTTGTTGCGCAGCGCCCGCGCCGCGAAGGTGCGCACCGCGTCCTCGTCCTCGACCAGCAGCAGCGTGCCCTTGCCGGTGAGGTCGCGGGTCTTGTCCTGCGCCGCCTCGTCGCGGGCCAGCGCCTCGGCCGCGGTCGGCCGGTAGCGCGGCAGGTAGATGCGGAAGGTGGCGCCCTGGCCGACGGCGCTTTCCGGGAAGATGAAGCCGCCGGTCTGCTTGATGATGCCGTAGACGGTGGACAGGCCGAGGCCGGTGCCCTCGCCCACCGCCTTGGTGGTGAAGAAGGGCTCGAAGATCTTGCCGAGGTTCTCCTTGGCGATGCCCTTGCCGGTGTCGATCACCTCGATCAGCAGGTATTCGCCGGCCGGCATCAGCTCGTGGCCGAGGCGCGTCGATTCCTCGGCGGTGATGGCGGCGGTGCGGATGGTGAGCGCGCCGCCGTCGGGCATGGCGTCGCGGGCGTTGACCGCCAGGTTGATGATCACCTGCTCGAGCTGGCCCTGGTCGACCTTGACCGGCCCGAGGTCGCGGCCGTGCAGGATCTTGAGCTCGATGCGCTCGCCCAGGAGCCGGCTCAAGAGGTTGCGCAGGTCGGCGAGCACGTCGGTCAGGTCGAGCACCTTGGGGCGCAGCGTCTGCTGGCGCGAGAAGGCGAGCAGCTGGCGCACCAGGTTGGCGGCGCGGTTGGCGTTCTGCTTGATCTGCATCACGTCGGCGAAGGACTGGTCGCCGGGCTGGTGGCGCAGCAGCAGGAGGTCGCAGAAGCCGATCATCGCCGTGAGCAGGTTGTTGAAGTCGTGGGCGATGCCGCCGGCGAGCTGGCCGACCGCCTGCATCTTCTGGCTCTGCGCGAACTGGACCTCGAGGTTCTTCTGGTCGGTGGTGTCGATCAGGTGGATCAGCAGCGTGGCCTCGCCGGCCGGGCCGTCGTCGAACTTGGCGGCGTAGAGCTGGGCGACGCGCTCGCCGGCGCCGCGGAAGCGCACCTCGAGCGGCTGGCCGCGCGAATCGCCGTGGCGCACCGCCGAGAGCCGCGCCGCCAGCTCGATCTTGTCGTCCTCGCGCACCAGCTCGCCGAGCGGCTGGCCGGGGGCGGCGCCGGTCAGTCGGCGGAAGGCCTCGTTGGCCTCGAGCACCTTGCCGGCGCGGTCGACGACGATGATGGCGATCGGCGCGAAGTCAAAGAAGCGGCGGAAATGCTGCTCGGCCTGGCGCAGCGCCTGGCGCCATTCGAGCTCCTGGGTGAGGTCGCGCACCACCGAGCGGGTGCGCAGGGAGCCGTCGGTGTCGACCACCACGCTCTGCGTGATGCGCACCGGCCGGATGCCGCCGTTGCGCGCCTTCAGCTTGGCCTCGCAATCGGGCAGGTCGGCGTCGGCGGCCGAGGGCACCAGGCGCGCCGCCGAGGCCTGGTCGGGCACCAGCACCTGGCCGACGCGCATGCTGGCGCCGCTCAGCTCGTCGGCGCTGTAGCCGGTCCAGCGCGCCAGCGTCTGGTTGACGAAGAGGAAGCGGCCGTCCTGGTCGACCGAGTAGAAGCCGACCGGGGCGTTGTCGATGAAGTCGGCGAGCTTGTCCTGCTCGTGCTGGATCGCCTCCTGCAGTTCGTGCCAGAGCGTGGTGTCGGAGACGTACCAGACGACGTGGCCGGGCAGGCCGGCGAGCGGATGGGCGGCCAGGGAGAGCCAGCGCCGGCGGCCCTCGCCGCCCTGCACTGCCACCTCGTCGCGGCCGCCGGCGACGTCGACGGCGGCGCGCTCGAGCCGCATCAGGCGCTCGCGCGCGGTCTCGTCGCCGGCGACCAGGTCGGCCGGCAGCGGCGGCGCGCCCTCGGCGCCGGCGCCGGTCAGCGTGCGATAGGCCGGGTTGGCATAGACCGCCTCGCCGCCGGGGCCGACCAGCAGGCGGCCTTCGGGGCTCGCCGCGGTGATCTGCGCCAGCGGCTCGGCGCGGGCATGGACGGCGCGCAGCGCGGCCATCGGCCGCACCGCCAGCCGCCAGGTCGCCGCCGCGCTGGCGGCGACGGCGAGGCCGGCGAGCGGCGCCGCCCAGCCGATGCCGACCAGCGGCGCCACCAGGACGGCGCTCACCGCGACGAGCAGGGCGGCGGCGAAGCCGGCCAGCAGGGCGCGATCATTGCCGGCGCCGTCCGCCAGGGCCGCCGACGACGCACCGGCCGCAGGGTCCGCCGCCAGCGGCTGCCGCTTGCCGTCGGACATGTCCATGAAGCTCAATTCCCCCATCGCGCGCCGGCGCCGACGCCGCCCGTCAACCATAATACAGGCCGCCCGTTCGCCATAGCCGTCTCGCTCACGCCGACGGCTGCGGCCTGAGCCGCCCGCGCAGGCGCATGACATAGCCGATGATCTCGGCCACGGCGCGGTAGTGCTCGACCGGGATCTCGCGGTCGAGATCGACCAGGTAGAGCGCGCGCGCCAGCGGCGGGTTCTCGACCACCGGCACGCCGTGCTTTTGCGCCAGCTCGCGGATGCGTTGGGCGAGCAGGTCGACGCCCTTGGCGACGACCACCGGCGCCGACATCCGCGCCTGGTCGTACTTGAGCGCCACCGCGAAGTGGGTCGGATTGGTCACCACCACGTCGGCCTGCGGCACCGCCGCCATCATGCGCCGGCGCGCCCGCTCGAGGCGGAGCGAGCGCAGCCGCGCCTTGACGTGCGGATCGCCCTCGGTCTGCTTCAGCTCCTCCTTCACCTCCTGGCGCGTCATGCGCAGGCGGCGCAGGTGGCTGAGCTTCTGGTAGAGCAGGTCGGCGCCGGCGATCAGCGCCATCACCGCGACGATGCCGCCGAGCATGACGAGCGTGAGGTCGGCGACCTTGGGCAGCAGGGCGGCGACGTCGACGGCGACCAGCAGTTCGAGGCCGGCGAGCTCGGGCTTGACCAGCAGCCAGGCGACGATGGCGACGACCGAGATCTTGGCCAGGCCCTTGGCGAACTCGACCAGCGCCGTGACCGAGAACAGGCGCTTGAGCCCGGTCATCGGCGACACCCGCGAGAGCTCGGGCTTGAGCTTGCCCCAGGCGATGCCCGGACGGTTCTGCACCAGGTTGCTCGCGATGGCGAAGGCGACGAACAGCGCCAGCGCCGGCAGGAGCGCCAGCGCCACCTCGCCGGCGAGCCGGGCCATCGCGGCGACGAGCTGCGCGCCGTCGGTCGGCATCGCGTGCGGCCGGTCGAGGAACGGCAGCAGGCTGGCGCCGATGCGCCGCGCCGCGCCGGGCGCGAACAGGATCAGCGCGATGGTCGCCGCCACCATCATGAACCAGTGGCCGATCTCGGCCGAGCGGGCGATATCGCCCTTCTCGAAGCTCTGTTCGAGCCTTCGGCCGGTCGGTTCTTCGGTCTTGGAGGAGGGATCCTGTTCCTCGGCCATGCCTCACCTCGGCGCGAGGAACTGGCTCAGGCCCTGTTCGGCATGGTCGACGAACCAGATGCCGCCGGCGCCCAGCATGATGCCGATCAGGGCCATGCCGATCAGGATCTGCGCCGGCATGGCGATGAAAAAGACCTGCAGCTGCGGCATCAGCCGCGACAGCAGGCCGAGGCCGATATAGAAGACCAGGCCGTAGACGATGAACGGCGCGGCGATCTGCACCCCGAGCAGGAACGAGCCCGCCACCAGGTCGGTGGCGATCTCGGCGAAGCCGGCCAGCGACGGCGCCGCGCCCGCCGGGAACAGCACGTAGGAATCGGCGGCGGCGCGCAGCGCCAGCAGATGCAGGTCGGTGGCGAAGATCAGCGTCAGCCCGAACAGGGTGAGCAGCGTGGCCACCAGCACGCTCTGCGTGCCCTGGGCGGGATCGAAGAACTGGGCCGTGCCGAGGCCGGTCTGGAAGGCGATGACGCTGCCCGCGACGTGCAGGCTGGTCAGGATCAGGCGGGCCGCGCCGCCGACGAACAGGCCGATCGCGGTCTCCGCGGCGAGCAGGAAGACGAGGCCGAACGGCGTCGCCGGCGCCGCCGGCAGCCCCGGCGCGACCACCGGCGTCAGGGCCAGGCTGAACAGCAGCGCGATGGCCAGCCGCACGCGCGCGACGACGAAGACCTCGCCGAAGCCGGGCAGCAGCATCAGCGCCGCCCCCGCCCGCGCGAAGACGAGCAGGAAGGCGAAGACCTCGGCCGGCAGGAGCTGCTGCAGCACGGGCCGCCCCGCTCACTCCAGGCTGGCGATGCGGGCGGCGATCTGCTCCATGAAGCCGGTCATGACCGAGATCATGAAGGGCAGGAACACCACCAAACTGGCGAAGATGGCGAGGATCTTCGGGATGAAGGTCAGCGTCATCTCCTGGAGCTGGGTCAGCGCCTGGACGAGCGAGACGGCGACGCCGACCACCAGGCCGACCAGCATCACCGGCCCGGCCACCTTGATCAGCACCCAGATCGATTCGCGGGCGATATCGACGACGTCGGCGGCATTCATGCGGCGTGACCCTCGGCCTTCTGCCTCGGCGGACCGGCGGCGCCGGTCAGATCGGCATTCTCATGATTTCCTGGTAGGCGGCGATGACGCGGTCGCGCACCGCGACCACCGTCTCCAGCGCGACCTCGGCCTTGCTCACCGCCGTGACCAGATCGGTGACGTCAGCCTTGCCGGCCGCCGCCTTGAGCGCCTCCTGCTCGCTGGCGCGGCCGGCGCCGGCGGCGTCCTTGAGCGCGTCGCCGACCATGCCGGCGAAGCTCGACGGCGCCGCTGCCGTCCCGGCCGCCTCGCCGCCGCCGGCGGCGCCGGCGACGCGCTGCGCGGCGCGGGCATAGGCGAGCGCGGCATTGGCGATCTTCATGTCCATCGGCGGGCTCCCCTCGCGCCAGACGCCGTCAGCGCAGCAACTCGATGGTCCGGCTCAGCATCCCCTTGGCCACCTCGATGACGTTGAGGTTGGCCTCGTAGGAGCGCTGCGCCTCGCGCATGTCGGCGATCTCGATCAGCGTGTTCACGTTCGGCAGCTTGACGTAGCCATCGGCGTTGGCGGCCGGATGGCCGGGGTCGTAGCGCAGCTGGAAGTCGGCCCGATCGGTGCCGACGCCCTGGACGGCGACCCGCTCGACGCCGAGCTTGCGGTCGAGCTCGTTCTTGAAGGTGATGACCTTGCGCCGGTAGGGATCGCCGCCCGGCGTCTTGGCCAGCGAGTTGGCGTTGGCCAGGTTCTGCGCGATGGTCTTGATCCGGGCGCCCTGGGCCTTCATGCCCGAGGCCGAGACCAGCAGCGACTTGATCAGGTCCATGCCGCCCCTCGCCTCACTGCGCCTGGCGGCCGAGCGCGAGCCGCAGCATGTTGATGTGCTTGCGGTAGAGGTTGGTGATCGTCTGGTGCTGCAGCTGCGTCTCGGCGACACGCATCATCTGCTCCTCGAGCACCACCGCGTTGCCGTCGGGCGCCGTCTCGTAGGTCTGGCGGCTGCGCTCGCTGGCCGCGCCTTCCGCGGCGCGCAGGCCCGCGCGGTGCCCGGGCGCGGTGGTGGCGAGCCCAAGGCGGTCCTGCGCGCCACTGATGAGCTCGCGGAAGCTCTGCGCCTTGAGGTCGTGGGGCTGATAGTTCGGCGTGTCGGCGTTGGCGACGTTGGCGGCGAGCACCTGCTGGCGCTGGCCGAGCCAGTCCATGCGCCGCGTCAGCGCGGCAAACAGCGGAATCTTGCTGAGGTCCATCCCCTCACCTCTTGGCGCGTTCCGGCGGTCGGGGTCGGCCGCTTCCCCGCCGGCGCACGCCGCGAATTGTCGGCGGTCTTAGTTACCAAGCGGTAAATCCGGATCGCGCCGGCGCCGGCTGCCGCCGCGGGTAACCAATCGTTAAGCATGATCGGGCGAGACTGCGGCCTGGGCGGCAGAACGACCGCCGGCCGAGACAGAAGGTCCCAGCACGTGCCCGACGACGCCCGCGAACCCGACCAGCGTCCGGCATCGCCGAAGGCGGTGGCACTGCGCTACAGCGCCGAACGCGACCCGGCGCCCCGCATCGTCGCCGCCGGCCAGGGCGCGGTCGCCGAGCAGATCGTGCGCATCGCCCTCGACCGCGGCATCCCGGTGCGCGCCGACGCCGATCTGGTCGAAATCCTGTCGGCGCTCGACGTCGACAGCCTGATCCCGGTCGAGGCCTTCGCCGCGGTGGCCGAGATCCTCGCCTACGTCTATCGCGCCGACGGCCGCCGGCGCCCCAGGCAAGGGCCATGACCACCGATCCGACTTCCTACGAATTGGCCGAGCTGGTCGGGCTGGTTTCCGCCGCCCGCCGCCGGGCCGGCGTCGGCGGCAGCGTCGATCTGCAAAGCCTGCCCGAGCGCATCGCCAGCATCTGCGAC
>CAYTWJ010000130.1:0-8565 GCA_964442055.1 uncultured Rhodospirillaceae bacterium
CGTCGGCGCCGGCGTCGTCGCCTCGATCATCGCCTGACCGCAAGATCCGGCAGCGCGCACGGGAGCAGCAAGCCATGGACAGCCAGAACATCCGCATCCGCCTCAGGGCATTCGATCATCGCGTGCTCGACCAGTCGACCAGCGAGATCGTCAATACCGCGAAGCGGACCGGCGCGCGGGTGCGCGGCCCGATCCCGCTGCCGACCAAGATCGAGAAGTACACCGTGCTGCGCTCGCCGCACGTGGACAAGAAGTCGCGCGAGCAGTTCGAGATCCGCACCCACAAGCGGGTCCTCGACATCGTGGATCCGACGCCGCAGACGGTCGATGCGCTGATGAAGCTCGACCTGGCTGCCGGCGTCGACGTGGAGATCAAGCTGTAAGGTGACGGCCATGCGAACCGGTCTCCTCGCCCGCAAGCTGGGCATGACCAGGGTGTTCACCGGCGACGGCAACCACGTCCCGGTGACCGTCCTCAAGGTCGACAATTGCCAGGTCGTCGCCCGGCGTACCGCCGACAGCGACGGCTACAACGCCGTCCAGGTCGGCATCGAGACGGCCAAGGTGAAGAACGTCAGCAAGCCGATGCGCGGCCATTTCGCCAAGGCCAAGGTCGAGCCGAAGAAGAAGCTGGTCGAGTTCCGCGTCGCCGACGACGCGCTGCTCGATGTCGGCGCCGAGCTGACCGTCGATCACTTCGTCGTCGGCCAGTACGTCGACATCGTCGGCACCACTATCGGCAAGGGCTTCGCCGGTGCGATGAAGCGCCACAACTTCCGCGGCCTCGAGGCCAGCCACGGCGTGTCGATCAGCCACCGCAGCCACGGCTCGACCGGCCAGCGCCAGGATCCGGGCAAGGTGTTCAAGGGCAAGCGCATGGCCGGCCATATGGGCGTGCGCCGCCGCACCCAGCAGAACCTGCAGGTGGTGCGCACCGACATCGAGCGCGGCCTCCTGATGGTGAAGGGCAGCGTGCCCGGCGCCGAGGGCGGCTACGTCCTGGTCAAGGACGCGGTGAAGAAGCCGCGCCCGGCCGAGGCGGCGTATCCGGCCAAGGTGCGGGCCGCCGCCGCGGCGCCGGCCGCCGAGGCCGCGCCGGAGCAGAAGGACTGACGGCGATGGAGGCGAAGGTCACCAATCTCGACAACCAGAGCGCCGGCACCATCGAGCTGGCGGACGAGGTGTTCGGCCTCGAGCCGCGCGCCGACATCCTGCAGCGCACCGTGGTCTGGCAGCTGGCCAAGCGCCAGCAGGGCACGCACAAGTCGAAGACCTACGGCGAGGTCGAGGGCTCGACGCGCAAGATCTACCGCCAGAAGGGCACCGGCGGCGCCCGCCACGGCGCCATTCGCGCGCCGCAGTTCCGCGGCGGCGGCAAGGCCTTCGGGCCGGTGCCGCGCAGCCATGCCATCGAGCTGCCCAAGAAGGTGCGCAAGCTGGCGCTCAAGACCGCGCTGTCGACCAAGCTGGCGGAGGGCCGCCTGCTGGTGCTCGACGAAGCCAAGCTGGCCGAGGCGAAGACCGGTCTCCTGCGGCAGAAGCTCGACGGGCTCGGCCTGGCTTCGGTGCTGATCATCGATGGGCCCGAGCTCGACGCGAATCTCGTCCGCGCGGCGCGCAATCTCGACCATATCGACGTGCTGCCGCAGCAGGGGGCGAACGTTTACGACATCCTGCGCCGCCAGACCCTGGTGCTGACCAAGGCGGCGGTGCAGCATCTGGAGGCGCGCCTGAAATGAGCGGCGTGAACCATTACGACGTCATCGTCGGGCCGGTGGTCACCGAGAAGTCGACCCGCATCTCGGAGCACGACCAGGTCACCTTCCGCGTCCGGCTGGACGCGACCAAGCCCGAAATCAAGGCGGCCGTCGAGCAGCTCTTCGGGGTCAAGGTCAAGGCGGTCAACACGCTGCGCGTCAAGGGCAAGCGCAAGATCTTCCGCGGCCGGCCCGGCCGGCGCTCGGACTACAAGAAGGCGATGGTGACCCTCGCCGAGGGTCAGAAGATCGACGTCACCACGGGTATCTGACGCCATGGCACTGAAGAATTTCAAGCCGACCACGCCGGGCCAGCGAGGCCTCGTCCTCGTCGACCGCGCCGCGCTGTGGAAGGGCAAGCCGGTCAAGGAGCTGACCGAGGGCCTGCAGTCGAGCGGCGGGCGCAACAATCTCGGCCGCATCACCACCCGCCATCACGGCGGCGGCCACAAGCGCCGCTACCGCGTGGTCGACTTCAAGCGGCGCAAGTTCGACGTCGTCGCGACGGTGGAGCGGCTGGAATACGATCCCAACCGGACCGCCTTCATCGCGCTGATCCGCTACGACGACGGCGAGCGCGCCTACATCCTGGCGCCGCAGCGCCTGCGGGTCGGCGACAAGGTGGTGGCCGGCGAGCGGGTCGACATCAAGCCCGGCAACGCCATGCCGCTGAAGTCGATCCCGGTCGGTACCATCGTCCACAACGTCGAGATGAAGGTCGGCAAGGGCGGCCAGATCGCGCGCGCCGGCGGTACCTACGTGCAGCTTATTGGCAAGGATCGCGGCCTGGCCCAGCTGCGCATGGCGTCGGGCGAGCAGCGCGTCGTCCAGGCCGAGTGCATGGCGACGATCGGCGCGGTGTCAAACCCCGACAACCAGAACGTCAAGATCGGCAAGGCGGGGCGCTCGCGCTGGATGGGCTGGCGCCCGCACGTGCGCGGCGTCGCCATGAACCCGATCGATCACCCTCATGGCGGCGGCGAGGGCCGCACCTCGGGCGGCCGGCATCCGGTCAGCCCGTGGGGCCAGCCGACCAAGGGCTATCGCACGCGCAATAACAAGCGCACACAGAAGAACATCATCCGGCGGCGCCCGCCGGGCAGCCATAGCTGAGGAGGCGAAACGTGGCGCGTTCGGTTTGGAAGGGTCCGTTCGTCGACGGCTTTCTCTTGAAGAAGGCCGAGACGGCGCAGCAATCGGGACGCAAAGAGGTCATCCGGACCTGGTCGCGGCGGTCGACGATCCTGCCGCAATTCGTCGGTCTGACCTTCGGCGTCCATAACGGGCACAAGTTCATCCCCGTCCTGGTAACCGAGGACATGGTGGGCCACAAGTTCGGCGAGTTCGCGCCGACGCGCACCTTCCACGGCCACTCGGGCGAAAAGAAAGCGAAGAGGGCCTGAGCATGGGCAAGCAGGCTCGCGAGCGGCGATTGGCCGAGAACGAGGCGACGGCGATGGTGCGCATGCTGCGCGTCAGCCCGCGCAAGCTCAACCTGGTGGCGGAATCGATCCGCGGCAAGCCGGTGGCGGCGGCGATCGCCGACCTCGCCTTCTCGAAGCGGCGCATCGCGCGCGACGTGCGCAAGGCGCTGCAGTCGGCGGTGGCCAACGCCGAGAACAATCATCAGCTCGACGTCGACCGGCTGGTCGTCGCCGAGGCGTCGGTGGGCAAGGCGCTGGTACTGCGCCGCTTCCACGCCCGCGCCCGTGGCCGCGGCGCGGCGATCAGGAAGCCCTTCAGCCGGCTCACACTCGTCGTGCGCGAGCAGGCCGAGGCCGAGGAGAAGAAGTAATGGGTCAGAAGGTCAACCCGGTCGGGCTCCGGCTCGGCATCAACCGCACTTGGGATTCGCGCTGGTACGCGAACGACAAGGACTATGCCGCGCTGCTGCACGAAGATTTGAAGATCCGCCGCTTCCTCGAGGGCCGGCTGCAGCAGGCGGGGGTCAGCCGCATCATCATCGAGCGGCCGGCGAAGAAGGCGCGCATCACCATCTGGTCGGCGCGGCCGGGCGTGGTCATCGGCAAGAAGGGCGCCGACATCGAGAAGCTGCGCGCCGATCTCGCCAAGATGACCGACTCCGAGGTGCACCTCAACATCGTCGAGATCCGCAAGCCCGAGCTCGACGCGCGCCTGGGGGCCGAGAACATCGCCCAGCAGCTTGAGCGGCGCGTCGCCTTCCGCCGGGCGATGAAGCGCGCGGTGCAGTCGGCGATGCGGCTCGGCGCCCAGGGCATCCGCATCAATTGCGGCGGCCGCCTCGGCGGCGCCGAGATCGCCCGCGCCGAATGGTACCGCGAGGGCCGGGTGCCGCTGCACACGCTGCGCGCCGACGTCGATTTCGGCCGGGCCACGGCCAAGACCGCCTACGGCACCTGCGGCGTCAAGGTCTGGGTGTTCAAGGGCGAGATCATGGCGCACGACCCGATGGCGCAGGACAAGCGCCTCGCCGAGCAGGCGCCGGTGCGCTGAGCCAGTCGAAGGTAGTCGGACATGCTGCAACCCAAGCGCACCAAGTTCCGCAAGGCGCACAAGGGCCGCATCCATGGCAAGGCCAAGGGCGGCACCACGCTCAATTTCGGCTCGATCGGCCTGAAGGCGGTCGAGCCGGCGCGGATCACGGCGCGGCAGATCGAGGCGATGCGCCGCACCATCACCCGTCACATCAAGCGCACGGGGCGCATGTGGATCCGGGTCTTCCCCGACGTGCCCGTCAGCCGCAAGCCGGCCGAGGTCCGCATGGGCTCGGGCAAGGGCGCGCCGGAATTCTGGGTCTGCCGGGTCAAGCCGGGGCGGATCCTGGTCGAGCTCGACGGCGTGCCGGCGACGCTGGCGCGCGAGGCGTTCGCGCTCGGCGCGGCCAAGCTGCCGATCCACACCCGTGTCGTCACCCGAATCGGCGAAGGAGGCGCGCCATGAGGGCGAGCGACCTGATCGGCAAGAGCCCCGACGAGCTCAAGGAGCAGTTGGCGGCGCTGAAGAAGGAGCAGTTCAACCTGCGGTTCCAGAAGGCGACCGGCCAGCTCGAGAACACCGCGCGCGTGCGCCAGGTGCGGCGCGACATCGCCCGCCTGATGGGCGCGTTGGGCGGCGGCATCCAGGCGCCGGCGGCCAAGCCGGCCGCGGCAGCGGAAGGGCCGGCGAAGAAGGCGGGGAAGAAGGTGGCCAAGAAGGCGGCGAAGAAGCCCGCGGCGCGCAAGCGCGCGGCGGCGAAGGCGTAAGGAGCTTTAGGTCATGCCAAGGCGAATCCTGCAGGGCGTCGTCGTCAGCGACAAGGGCGACAAGACCGTGGTGGTCGAGGTCGAGCGCCGCCTGATGCACCCGATTTACAAGAAGTTCATCCGCCGCTCGAAGAAGTACCACGCCCACGACGAGCAGAACAAATTCAAGACCGGCGACACCGTGCGCATCCGCGAGTGCGCGCCGATCTCGAAGCTGAAGCGATGGGTCGTCGTCGAGGAGCGGGCCTGACCGGCGCGATGAGGCAGGTGGAGTGACAGTGCCATGATCCAGGCGGAAACCAATCTCGAGGTCGCCGACAATTCCGGCGCGCGCCGCGTCCAATGCATCAAGGTGCTCGGCGGCTCGAAGCGCAAGTATGCCTCGGTCGGCGACGTCATCGTCGTCTCGGTCAAGGAGGCGATCCCGCGCGGCCGCGTCAAGAAGGGCGATGTCCACCGCGCGGTGATCGTGCGGACGGCCAAGGAGATCCGCCGCCCCGACGGCTCGGCGATCCGCTTCGACCGCAACGCGGCGGTGCTGATCAACAAGCAGAACGAGCCGATCGGCACCCGCATCTTCGGCCCCGTCACGCGCGAGCTGCGGGCGAAGAACCACATGAAGATCATTTCGCTGGCGCCGGAGGTGCTCTGAGCATGGCGGTCAAGCTGAAGATCAAGAAGGGCGACAAGGTCGTCGTGCTGACCGGGCGCGACCGCGGCAAGGAGGGCGAGGTGCTGCGGGTGATGCCCGACGAGCGGCGCGCCATCGTCGCCGGGGTCAACATGGTGAAGCGTCATACCGGCCCGGGCCGCGGCGGCCCGGGCGGCATCGTCGAGAAGGAGGCGTCGATCGACCTCTCCAACCTCGGCCATATCGATCCGAAGGACGGCAAGCCGACCCGCGTCGGCATCAAGACGCTCGATGACGGCCGCCGTGTGCGCTACGCCAAGCGCTCCGGCGAGGTCATCGATCGCTGAGGGAATTGTCATGGCCAAGATTTCTCCGCGCCTGAAGGAACACTACGAGAAGGTCCTGCGGCCCGACCTGCAGCAGCAGTTCGGCTACAAGAACCGGCTCGAGGTGCCGCGGCTGGACAAGATCGTGATCAACATGGGCGTCGGCGAGGCGGTTGCCGACAGCAAGAAGATCCAGTCGGCGACCGGCGATCTGGCCGCCATCAGCGGCCAGCGGCCGGTGGTGACCCGGGCGCGCAAGTCGATCGCCAATTTCAAGCTGCGGGCGAACCAGCCGATCGGGGTCAAGGTGACGCTGCGGCGCGAGCGGATGTACGAGTTCCTCGACCGGCTGGTCAACATCGCCCTGCCGCGCGTGCGCGATTTCCGCGGCCTCTCGGGCAAGAGCTTCGACGGCCGCGGCAACTACGCGCTCGGCCTCAAGGAGCAGATCATCTTCCCGGAGATCGACTACGACCAGGTCGACGCGGTGCGGGGCATGGACATCATCATCTGCACGACGGCGAAGACGGACAAGGAGGCGAGGGCGCTGCTGTCCGGTTTCAACATGCCGTTCCAGAGCTGAAGGGCCTGAGGAGGGCCGAGCATGGCGAAGACGAGTTCGGTGGAGAAGAACAAGCGTCGCACGCGGCTGGTGGCGCGTTACGCGGCCAGGCGGGCGCGGCTGAAGGCGATCGCCGAGAACCAGGCGCTGCCGCCCGAGGAGCGCTTCGCGGCGCGCCTGAAGCTGGCGGCGATGCCGCGCAACAGCTCGGCCACGCGGCTGCGCGTGCGCTGCGAGCTGACCGGGCGGTCGCGCGGCAATTACCGCAAGTTGAAGCTGTCGCGCATCATGTTGCGCGAACTGGCCTCGGCCGGGCAGGTTCCCGGCATGGTCAAGTCGAGCTGGTAAGGGAGAAGCAGGTATGGCAGTGAGCGATCCCTTGGGGGATATGCTGACGCGGATCCGCAACGGCCAGCGCGCCGGCAAGGCCGTGGTCGAGAGCCCGGCGTCGCGCCTGCGGGTCAACGTCCTCGAGGTGCTGAAGAAGGAAGGCTATATCCGCGGCTTCGCCCAGACCGCCGAGGACGGCAAGGCGAAGCTGAGCATCGAGCTGAAATATTACGAGGGCGAGCCGGTGATCAAGGCGATCAGCCGCATCTCGAAGCCTGGCCGCCGCGTCTATTCGGCGATCAAGGACCTGCCCACCTATCGCAACGGTCTCGGCATTTCGATCCTGTCGACGCCGCGCGGGGTGATGTCCGACAACGAAGCCCGCGTCGCCAATGTCGGCGGCGAGGTGCTTTGCCGCGTGTTCTAGGAGAGCGTCATGTCCCGCATCGGCAAGCATCCGGTGGTCGTGCCGGCCGGCGTCCAGGTCCAGCTCGCCGGGCAGACCGTCGAGGCCAAGGGCCCGAAGGGCGAGCTGGCGCTGACGCTGGTCGACGAGATCGGGGCCAAGCTCGAGAACAACAGGATCGCGCTGGCGCCGCGCGACAAATCGCGCCGCGCCCGGATGATGTGGGGCATGCAGCGCACCCTGGTCAACAACCTGGTGAGCGGCGTCGCCAAGGGCTTCACCACCAATCTCGAGATCAACGGCGTCGGCCTGCTCGCCTCGGTGCAGGGCAAGAACCTGGTGCTCCAGCTCGGCTTCAGCCACGAGATCGTCTATCCGATCCCGCCCGGCATCGACATCAAGGTCGACAAGCTGACGGCGATCTCGATCGCCGGCGCCGACCGGCAGCGCGTCGGCCAGGTGGCCGCCGAGATCCGCGCCCTCCGCCCGCCCGAGCCCTACAAGGGCAAGGGCATCAAGTACTCGGCGGAGAAGATCCTGCGCAAAGAGGGCAAGAAGAAGTAAGGACCCGCGCCCATGACCACGATCCGCAAGAACCAGCTGTTTGCACGCCGCGAGCAGCGCCTGCGCAGCAAGGTGCGCACCGCCGCGCACGGCCGCCCGCGCCTGAGCGTGTTCCGCTCCTCGAAACACATCTACGCCCAGGTGATCGACGACGACAAGGGCGTCACCCTGGCGGCGGCCTCGACGCTCGATGCGCCGCTGCGCGAGCAGATCAAGACCGGCGCCAACAAGGAGGCTGCGGGCCTGGTCGGCAAGCTGATCGCCGAGCGCGCCAAGTCGGCCGGCATCACCAAGGTGGTGTTCGACCGCGGCGGCTACATCTATCACGGCCGCATCAAGGCCCTGGCCGACGCCGCGCGCGAAGGCGGCCTGCAGTTCTGAGGGAAGAGAGAGCAAGATGCTACGTCCGGAAAGCGGCGAACGCGGCGAAGGCGAGCTGATCGACAAGCTGGTCAGCATCAACCGCGTCGCCAAGGTGGTGAAGGGCGGCCGGCGCTTCGGCTTCGCCGCCCTGGTGGTGGTCGGCGACCAGAAGGGCCGGGTCGGCTACGGCTCGGGCAAGGCGCGCGAGGTTCCCGAGGCGATCCGCAAGGCGACCGACCATGCCAAGCGCAACCTGGTGCGGGTGCCGCTGCGCGAAGGGCGGACCCTGCACCACGACGTCGAAGGCCGCCACGGCGCCGGCAAGGTGGTGCTGCGGGCGGCGCCGGCCGGCACCGGTATCATCGCCGGCGGGCCGATGCGCGCCGTGTTCGAGACCTTGGG
>CAYTWJ010000131.1:0-8550 GCA_964442055.1 uncultured Rhodospirillaceae bacterium
CGGCAGGTGCGCCGCCGGCTCGAGGCGGAATTCCGCGCCGAAGGAATTCCGGTCGAGCAATGGCGCATCCTCAGCGTGCTGGCGGACGGCAACGGCCGCTCGATGGGCGAGCTGGCGGACGCCGTGCTGATGAACCACCCGACCCTGACCAAGACCATCGACCGGATGATTTCGAGCGCCTTGGTCTATCGGGTCCCCGACCCCGCCGACCGGCGCCGGGTGCTGATCCTCATCTCGGACCGCGGCCGCGCGGTCGCCCGGCGCTTGGCCAACCTTGCCAGCAGCCACCAGGCGAGCATCGTCGAGAGCTACGGCGACAAGGAGGCGCTGCAGCTCAAGCAGCTGCTGGAAACGCTGATCCAGCGCACGTCCTGACCGCCCGCCTCGCGGCACGGCGCGGCGCAACGCCCCTCAGCCGCCTTCGATATGCTCGAAGCACTCGATCAGGTCGCCGGCCGCGACGCGGGCGGAGATCGGCACCACCGCGCCGTTGATCGCCACCACCCAGACGTCGTGCTGGGCATGGACCGTCTCGACCAGGTCGCGCACGGTGCTGTCCTCCGGCACGCTCAGCGAAACGGTATCCCGTCCTTCCGGCAGAAAGCGCCGCAGGTTGCCGTAGAGGCGCAGCGTCACCTCGATCATCGACCCTTGTCGCGGCGGCCGAGCGCGATCTTCTCGGCCGTGATCGGCAGCGCCGTGACGCGCACGCCGGTCGCCGCGGCGATGGCGTTGGCGACCGCCGCCGGCGGCTCGATGCAGGGCGGCTCGCCGACGCCCTTGGCGCCGTAAGGGCCGGTCTCGCTCGGCGATTCGACCAGGATCGATTCGATGCGCGGCACGTCGGGCGCGGTCGGCATCTTGTAGTCGGTGAGATTGGCGTTCAGCACCTGGCCGTCGCGATAGACGATCTCCTCGGAGAGCACCTGGCCCAGCCCCTGGGCGACGCCGCCCTCGATCTGGCCCTCGATATAGGTCGGGTTGATCGCGTAGCCGACGTCCTGCGCCACCGCGTAGCGGTGGATCGTCACCTCGCCGGTATCCCGGTCGACCGACAGGTCGACGGCATGGGCGTGGAAGCTCGGTGCGTTCCAGGCCGGCATCGGGTGGTTCTCGACCCGGGTCGGATCGTGCGGCGGCGTCGGCGCGATGGCGGTGCCGTGAGCGATCAGGCCGCCGCCGGCCGCCTGCGACAGGCGCGCGATCTCGGCGATGGTCAGGCGCTTGTTGCCGGCGACCACGCTCTTGTCGCGCAGCTCGAGCCGGTCGACCGGCACGTCGAGATGCCGGGCCGCGATCTCGAACATGCGCCGGCGCAGCTCGGCCGCCGCCGCCCGGCAGGCGTTGCCGACCGAGAAGGCGGTGCGGCTGCCCTGGGCGCCGTGGTCGAAGGGCGCCGCCTGGGTGTCGACGGCGTTGACGGTGATGTCGTCGAGATCGACGCCGAGCTCCTCCGCCAGCACCTGCGCCGCGCCGGTGAGCGCGCCGGTGCCGATCTCGACCGCGCCGCTGACCAGGGTGACGGCGCCGTCGGGGGCGATCCGCACATAGACGCCGGAAGACCCCCCGGTGGTCAGCCACCAGCTGCAGGCGATGCCCTTCGCCCGCCCCGGCGCCGGCTTGCGGTTCTTCCAGTCGATCGCCGCCGCCACCTTGAGCAGGCACTCCTCGATGCTGACCGATTTCAGCACCTCGCCCGAAGGCCCGAGATCGCCTTCGCGCACGACGTTCGTCAGCCGCAGATCGAGCGGGTCGATGCCGAGATCGTCGGCGATGATGTCCATCTGCGATTCGACGGCGAAGTTGGCCATCGGCCCGGCCGGCGCGCGGTAGGAGGCCGCCGGCACCTTGTTGGTGTAGACCGAGACGCCGTTGAGGTCGAGGTTGGGCGTCCGGTAGGGGCCGGCGAGGATCTGCAGCGAGATCGCCGCGGTTCCCGGGCCCGAACCGGCGAAGCCGCCGCAATCGACGACGATCCGCCCCTGCCGCGCCAGCAAGAGGCCGTCGCGCGTCACCGCGGTCTTGAGCGTGGTGACGGTCGCCTGGCGCGGGTTGGCCGCGGTCAGCTCTTCCTCGCTGGTCGAGACGATCTTCACCGGCCGGCCGGTCTTGCGCGCGAGCAGCGCCGCGTAGTGCTCGACGCCGACCCTGAGCTTGCCGCCGAAGCCGCCGCCGATGCCGGGCACGATGACGCGCACGCGGGCCGCCGGCAGGTCGAGAATCTCGGCCAGCGTGTTCTGCATGTCGAACGGCAGCTGCGTGTTCGACCAGACGGTGACGCTGCCGTTGCCGTCCCAGGCGGCGACGGCGGCGCGCGGCTCGGTATAACCGGGATGGACGATCTGGGTGGCGAAGCGATGCTCGTAGACCCGGTAGGCCGAGGCGAATGCCGCCGCGACATCGCCGCAATGGATGCGCGCGCGGCTGACCACGTTGCCGTCGCGCACGATGATCGGCAGCGCCTTGTAGGACTGCCAGTCGGGATGGACCAGCGGCGCCCCCGGCTCAAGCGCCGCCTCGGGGTCGAAGACGGCCGGCAGCGGCTCGTACTCGACCTCGATCGCCGCCAGCGCTTGGTCGGCGATCTCCAGCGTGGTCGCCGCCACCGCCGCGATCGCTTGCCCGACATACCAGACGCGGTCGGCGGCGAAGACGACCATGTCCTTGACCGCCTGGCCGAAGCGCACCGGCGGGATGTCGGCCGCGCCGATCACGGCGCGCACGCCCGGCATGGCGAGCGCCTTCGACAGGTCGAGCCGCCTGATGCGGGCATGCGGCAGCCTGCCGCGCAGCACCCGCCCATACAGCATCCCCGGCAGGGCGAAGTCGGCGGCATAGACGGCCTTGCCGGTCACCTTGCCGACGCCGTCGATGCGCGGCAGGCGCCGACCGGCAACGCGATGGTCGTGGCGTCCCATGGCCTACCCCCGTGCGGCGATGCGGCTTGCCGCCGCGGCAATGGCGTCGACGATCTTCTGGTAGCCGGTGCAGCGGCAGAGCGTGCCCGAGATCGCCTCGCGGATCTGCGCCTCGCTCGGGCGCAAACCGGGATTCTCATCGAGATAGGACTTGGCGGTGAGGATCATGCCCGGGATGCAGTAGCCGCACTGCACGCCGCCAGGTTCGATGAAGGCCGCCTGCAGCGGGTGCAGGTTCTCGGGCCCGCCGAGCCCCTCGATGGTGACGACGCTGCGCCCTTCGCATTGCCCGGCGAGCAGGATGCACGAGTTCACCGCCTTGCCGTCGAGCAGCACGGTGCAGACCCCGCATTCCGCCTCGAGGCAGTTCTCCTTGGTGCCCATCAGGCCGATCGCGTCGCGCAGCACGTGCAGAAGCGTCCAGTGCGGCTCGATGGCGACCTGGTGGGGCTCGCCGTTGAGGGTGAAGTTCAGCACGGTTCGGCTCATCGGCCCGGCTCCCGGATGCGCTCGAGGCAACGGCCGAGCGCACGCGCGACCATCACCGCGACCAGGTGGCGGCGGTAGTCCGCCGAGGCCCGCACGTCGCTGATCGGGCTGCAGGCTTCCGCCGCCAGCCGTCCGGCCTCGCGGAACGTCGCCGCATCCGCCGGCCGGCCTTCGAGGAATTGCTCGACGGCGCGCAGCCTGAGCACGCGCGGCCCTACCGCCCCTGTCGCGAGCCGAACGTCGCGGCAGCGCCCCTCGCCGGCATCGCAGGCGAGGCGCACGGCGACGTTGACGACCGAAATCTCCATCGCCTTGCGCCGGCCGGCCTTCAGGAAGGCGGTGGCGGCGCCGGCCGGCAGCCCGGCGAAACGGACGGCGGTCAGCACCTCGTCGGGCCGGCGCGCCGTCTTGCCCGGCCCGGTGAGGAACTCGTCCAGCGCCAGCACGCGCTCGCCCTTGACGCCGCGCAGCACCACCGACGCATCGAGGGCCAGCAGCACCGGCACCAGGTCGGCGGCGGGCGAGGCGTTGACGATGTTGCCGCCGACGGTGGCGATGTTGCGCACCTGGTGCCCGCCGACCACGCGCGCCGCCTCGACCAGCGCCGCAAGGCCGACCCGGAACGCCGGATGGCGCTCGATCGCCTTGTGCGTGGTCAGTGCGCCGACGACGAACTCGCCGTTCTGCTCGCCAATGCCGGCCAGGCCGTCGAGCCGCGACAGGCTGATCAGATGGGCCGGCGCCAGCCGCTTGCGGTTGATCTGGATCACCAGGTCCGTGCCGCCGGCGAGGAAGCGCGCGCTCTCGCCGTACTCGGCGGCGAGCGCGACCGCCTCGGCCAGGGACGCGGGATGGTGCAGCAGGAAGCTCACGACGGCGCCATCATCCCTTCATCGCCGCCGCCACCTTCGGCCAGACCTCGGCGCCGAAGCGCGTAATGGTGCTTTCGATCGAGCTGCCCGCAGCGGCGAAGGGCATGACGATCACCGAGTCGACGCCGGCGCGACGCAAGGTGACGACGTGGTCGGCGACCTCGTCGACCGTGCCGGCCAGGGTGAAGGCGTCGACATGGCGGTCGCTGACCAGCGGCAGCAGCGGCAGATAGGGGGTGAAGCCCGAGGCGTACGCGGCTCCGGCGACCGCGGCCACCGCATCCGCCGGCAAGGTCAGCCCCTGCGCCTCGGCCGTGGCGAACTTCAGGCGTCCGGCGCCGAGGAGCCGCGCGACCGCCGGCCGCACCGCGTCGCGCGCGGCCTTGCCGTCGTCGGCGATGCAGGTGTTGAGCCGGCTGATCAGCTTGACCGATTTCGGATCGCGCCCCGCCTGCTCGGCGCCGCGATCGATGGTGGCGCGGAGCGCGCGCACCTCCTCGACCGAGGCGCAGGCCTCCATGATCACGCCGTCGGCGACGGCGCCGGCCACGCGCTGCCCCTGCGGCCCGTTGCTGGCGACGTAGATCGGGATGTCGGCGCGCACCGGGGCGAAGCTGAGGCGGCCCTTGTCGAAGCTGATCACCTCGCCGCGATAGTCGACGGTCTCGCCGCGCAGCAGCCGCCGGATCAGTTCGATCGCCTCGCGGATCGCCCGCGGCGGCTTCTTGCGCTCGATGCCGAGCTCGGCGAAACCGGAAATGCCGGCGCCGATGCCGAGAACGGCGCGCCGGCCGGAAATCTCGTCGAGCGTCGCGATCGCCATCGCGGTCAGCGCCGGGTGGCGCGCATAGGGGTCGGTGACGCAGGGACCGAGACGCACGCGCGAGGTGTGCACCGCGAAGTGGCTCAGGCAGGAATAGACCTCGCGGTAGAAGCGCTCGTCGGCGAGCCAGGCGGTGTCGTAGCCGTTCGCCTCGGCCAGCCTGACGCGCTCGACCATGGCCGCCACCGGCGCGTTGCCCAGGATCAGCAGGTCATATGTCACGCTCGGTTCCCTCCTGCCGCCATGGCGGCGCTGGCGCCTCAGTCGATCGGGTCGGTGGCGAAGTAGATGTTCTTCGAGCGGTCGAGGAACCGCCCGTAGAGCTCGTTGCGCAGCTCGATGCCCGCCGGCGAGGCGAGGTCGAGATCGTGCTGCGCCAGGCTCTTGACCTCGATCCGCTCGACATACTGCCAGCCGGCGTTCTCGGCGCCGAGGATCGACCCGCGGATCCGGTGCACCTTGTAGCTGATATAGTTCGGCAAGGTGCGGACGAGGGCATAATCGCGCTCGCGCACCCATTGCTCGTAATCGGCCTGGCTGACGCCGGGCTTAAGCGTGCTGATCAGGAACCGCACTGGCATCGCTCGTCTCTCCCCTGTTGCCGGCGCGGACGGGCCGGCGCCTCACGCCGCCCGCACGTCGCCGATCACCTTGACGCGCACCCGCATCGCGTTGCCGGGCAAATAGGCGATGGGAATGTCCTCGGCCTCGACCAAGGTCAGCGAGTCGGCGGCCGCGCCGGCGTCGATCGCCCGCCGGTTGGCGAGATCGCGCGCGGCCGCGATCGCCTCGGCGCGGGCCACGCCCTGGAACACCTGGTCGACCTCGCCGCTGACCTGGGCGATGGCGGCGCCGACGGCATTGGCGCAGCTGCCGTGCTCGACGCGGACCACGCGCGCGACCCCCTGCAGCCGCTCGGGCACCAGGAAGCTGCCGCCGCCCACCGCGATCAGCGTGACCTCGCCGGCTTCGGTCTTCATGCGGTCGACATGCTCCTCGATCATCGCCTTGGCGCGGGCGAGGACGCCGTCGATCAGCGCGCGGCCGAGATGGTGGACGCGGCGGCGGTCGCCGATGTCGATCACGCCGGCGGCGACGGCGATGTCGGTGCCGGTCAGCTTCTGGCCGCCGAAGACCAGGGCCTCCTCGGTCAGGCGGTAGCCGACGCTGAGCGGGCCGATGGTCATCGCCTCGGCGTCGACCAGGCTGCCGCCGCCGAGCCCGATCGAGATCAGGTCGGGCATCCGGAACAGGGTGCGGACGCCGCCGACATGGACGACGGCGTTGGCCTCGCGCGGGAAGCCCATGCGCAGATGGCCGAAATCGGCCGTGGTCCCGCCGACGTCGACCACCACCGCCTCCTGCAGCCGCGAAAGATAGGCGGCGCCCCGCATCGAATTGGTCGGGCCGGAGGCGAAGCTGAAGACGGGAAAGGCGACCGCGCGCGCCGCCTCGGCGACGGTGCCGTCGTTCTGCGTGATGTAGAGCGGCGCCGAGATGCCGATGTCGGCGATCGCGCGGTTGAAGCCGCGCACCGTCTCGTCGGCCAGGGCGACCAGCGAGGCGTTGAGGATCGCCGCGTTCTCGCGTTCGAGCAGCCCGATGCCGCCAAGCAGGTGCGAGCAGGTCACCGAGACGCCCGGAATCTCGTTGCACAGGATCTCGGCCACCGCGTTCTCGTCCGTGGCGTCGAGCGGCGAGAACATCGCCGTCACCGCGACATGGGCGAGGCCGCGGGCGCGGATCTCGCCGGCGATGCGGCGGATCGCGGCGATGTCGAGCGGCATGAAGCGCCGGCCGTCGTAATCGTGCCCGCCCTCGACCAGCCAGCTGCCGCCCTCGACCAGCGCCGCCAGGTCCTGCGGCCAGCCGGTGAAGGGCGGCAGCTCGGCGGTCGCCGGCAGGCCGACGCGGATCGCCGCCACCTTCGAAAGGCGGCGGCGCTGCACGACGGCGTTGATGAAATGGGTGGTCCCGACCATCACCGCGGCGATGTCGCGGCCGACGTCGTTGCGCTGGCCGAGCAGGCGGACGGCCGAGACGATGCCGCCGGTGACGTCGGCGGTGGTTGGCGACTTGACCGCCCCTTCGACCCGGCCGTCGGCGACCAGGACGGCATCGGTGTTGGTGCCGCCGACGTCGATGCCGATGCGCCTCATGATGCGAATACCGACCTGAATTCGATGTCGTAGCCGAAGGCCCGCGGGCCGACATGCTCGAGGCCCTTGGGGGTGAGGAAGATCGGCGCCGCCGGCAGCGCGACCACGGTCACGCGCTGGCCGTAGCGGACGATCTCGGTGCCGATGGCCTCGCCGCTGTCGCTGTCGAGCACGCAGATCAGCTCGGGCGTCGAGACGACGGGCCGACCGTCGCGCCAGGCCACCACCCACTCGTTCTGGAAGGCGACATCGAGACGCGCGCCGCGGCAATCGTCGAGGCCCTCGATGATCGCCCGGCCGCGCTGGAAGCCCTCGGTGGCGCGGCGCTCGACCTCGACCACCTTGCCGGCGAAGAGCCGCGTGCCCGATTCGGCGGCGAGGATGGCGGCGATCGGATCGTCGTGCCGCCGGTTCGCCTCCATCACCGCGCGGCCCAGGCTGATGGCCTTGGTGGTGGTGCGCGCGATCGCCCACTGCCGGATGTCGGCGCCGCGCCGCGGCGCCTTGCAGGTGGCGGCGATCGAGCCGAACTCGGTGCACAGCTTGCGGCTCGCCCGTTCCATCCATTTCCAGCTCGCCGCCCGGGTGAAGACCGCCTCGTTGCCGCGCGGATCGACCGAGGTCACCGGCCCGGAGGGCAGGTCGCCGACGGCGAAGGAGGTCATCTGCGCCTCGGGATAGGCCCGCCCCATGGCATCGGCGTCGACCACCGGGACGCCGAGATGGACCGCGGCCATCAGCGGCTGGATGGCGTTGCCGCCGCCGACCTCGATCGCCATCACCGCGCGGAACCGCCGGCCCAGATGCTCCTCCATCAGCTGCACCGCGCGCGCGATCTGGCGGCTGTCGACCAGGCGCTCGAGGATGACCAGCGGCGCGCCCATCAGGGAGACGACGGCGATGTCGTCGTCGTCGGCGAGCTCGTCGGGATCGATCAGCGAGACCCGGTGGCCCTCGCCGTAGAGCCGGCGCATGCTCAAGAGGCCGTGATAGGGGCTGCCGCCGCCGCCCGTGCCCAGGATCCAGGCGCCGACGGCGAGCGCTTCGATGTCGGCGAGCTCCAACTCTCTCATGCGCGCACCCCGCCGACCGCCGCGAACGCCAAACCGGCGCGGGCGGCGTCGCGATGCGGACGCGAGAGCAAGCCCCGGCGCAAGTTCATTCCGCGGCGGCCCCGAAGGCCGGAACCCCGAGCGAAAGCCAGAACGGGTCGTCGACCCGCGCGGCGATGCGCCGCGCCGCGGCGGTGAGCAGCGCGACCATTTTCTCCTTCTCGGCGGCGCCGGTCG
>CAYTWJ010000132.1:0-8533 GCA_964442055.1 uncultured Rhodospirillaceae bacterium
GCGCCAAATATGGCGGAAATAAGCAGTTCTGTCTGCCGGCCCGAGGGTCTACGCCCCTCCGGCCCGCTGCCTCAGCGGCGGACCAGCCAGATCAGCAGCACGCCGACGATCGCCATACCCAGCCCGACCTGGCGCAGCTGCGGAGCCGGCATGGCCAGCGCCAGCGCCAGGAGGCGCTTCATCCCCTCGGGGAACAGGGCATAGGCCCCGCCTTCGATCGCCAGGATCAGGCCGAGCGCGACGAGGACCTCGTCCACGCCCGCCGTCAGCGCGCCGGACGGGCCGCCGAGCCCGCGGGAAGCTCGCCGAAAAAGCGGAAAAACTCGGAGCGCGGCGACAGCACCATCGAGGTATCCGACTGGCGCAGCGCCTCGGCATAGGCCTGCAGCGAGCGGTAGAACCCGTAGAATTCCGGGTCCTGGCCCGTCGCCTCGGCGAAGATGCGGGTCCGCTCGGCGTCGCCCTCGCCGCGCAGGATCTCGGCGTTGCGCTGCGCCTCGGCCAGCAGGATGGTGCGCTGGCGCTCGGCGTCGGCGCGGATCCGCTCGGAAAGCTCGGCGCCCTGGGCGCGGATCTCGCGCGCCTCGCGCTCGCGCTCGGTCTGCATGCGGCGGAAGATCGCCTGGCTGACGGTGTCGGGGAAATCGGCGCGCTTGATGCGCACGTCGACCACCTCGATGCCGAGCGGCTTGGCCTCGGCGTTGACGAAATCCCTGATCTGCCCCATCAGCGCCGCCCGCTCGCCCGAGACGATGCTGGTCGAATCCTGGCTGGCGAGAACGCGCCGCAGGCTGCCGTTGATGACCGTCGCCAGCCGGGCGCGGGCGATCGCCTCGTTGCCGACGCGCTGGTAGAAGAGCAGCGGATCGGCGATGCGGAAGCGGGCGAAGCTGTCGACCACCAGCCGCCGCTGGTCGGAGGCGATGATCTCCTCCGACGGCGCATCGAAGCTGAGGATGCGCTTGTCGAGGTAGACGACATCCTGGATGAACGGCGTCTTGAACTGCAGCCCCGGCTCCTTGATGACGCGGCGCGGGTCGCCGAACTGCAGCACCAGCGCCTGCTGCGTCTGGTGCACGGTGAAGACCGCGCTGAAGAGGACGAAGCCGAGAACGGCCACCGCGATGGCGACCGCGGTCAGGACCTGGCGGTTCATCGCTGAGCCTCCGGCCGGCGCTGCGGCTGTTGCTGCAACCGTTGCAAGTCCGGCAGCGGCAGATAGGGAACGACGCCGGTGCCGTCCTTCTGGTCGATGATCACCTTGTTCATGCCGCGCAGCACCTGCTCCATGGTCTCGATGTACATGCGCTTGGCGGTGACGTCCTTGGCCAGCCGGTATTCCTTGAGTACCGACAGGAAGCGCGCCGCGTCGCCCTGCGCGTTGGCGATCACCTGCTGCTTGTAGGCTTCCGCCTGCTGCAGGTTGCGCTGCGCCTCGCCGCGGGCGCGCGGGATGATGTCGTTGCGGTAGGCTTCGGCCTCGTTCTGCACGCGTTCGCGGTCGGCCTGCGCCGCCTGCACGTCGCGGAAGGCGTCGATCACCGCTCCCGGCGGATCGACCTTCTGCAGGTTGATCTGGGTGATGCGCACGCCGGCGCCGTAATCGTCGAGAATGCGCTGCATCAGTTGCTGGGTGCCGAGTTCGACCGGCGCGCGGCCCTCGGTGAGGATGCGCTGGATCTGGTTCTTGCCGACCACCTCGCGCATGGCGCTCTCCGCCACCGCCTTGATGGTGATGGGCGGGTTCTCGATGTTGAAGAGGAACTTGCCGGCGTCGTCGATGACCCAGAACACGGTGAAGTCGATATCGACGATGTTCTCGTCGCCGGTCAGCATCAGGCTTTCCTCGGCGACGTCGAGCTGGGCGCGCTGGCGCTGCGTGCCTTCGCCGCCGGTGCGAAAGCCGATCTCCTCGCGGTTGACGCGGGTCACCTTCGGCGTCAGCGCCGTCTCCACCGGCCACGGCAGGTGGTAGCGCAGGCCGGGCTGGGTCGATTCCACCCACCTGCCGAAGCGCAGCACCACGCCCTGCTCGTCGGGCAGCACCCGGTAGAAGCCCGAGGCGAGCCAGATCGCGACCAGCACCAGCGCCACCACGACGATGCCGCGGCCGCCGACCGGACCGCTCGGCAGCATGCCGCGGAAGCGGTCCTGGCCGCGCCGGAGCAATTCCTCGAGGTCGGGCGGCTGCGGACCGCCGCCCCGCGGCCCTTGGCCCCAGGGGCCGCGACCGCCGCCCCCCTGCCAGCCGCCCTGACTATTCCACGGCATGTCGGAAGTCCGCTCCCTTTGTCTCTTGGCGCAGTATGCCGGTTTGCTTGCACCGGTCCGGCGCGTTATATGACACCCCGCCGCCCCGAACAAGGCGCGCGCGCCGGGTGGCCGTATCGGCGACTGTCGCAGATATTGGCGAGACAAGGGAGTTTTCAAGCATGCCGCAGGTCAACGAGGCCGATATCTGGCAGGCGCTGAAGAGCGTAAGCGACCCCGAGCGCGGCCCGGACGTGGTCGCGCTCGGCATGATTTCCGGCCTGACGATCAAGGACGGCAACGTCTTCTTCGTCGTCGAGGTCGCGCCGGGCGAAGGCTCGCGCAAGGAGCCGCTGCGCAAGGCCTGCGAGGACGCCGTGCACCGCCTGCCCGGCGTCACCTCGGTGACCGCGGTGCTGACCGCCGAGAAGGCCGGTGCGCAGCGCCCGGCCGCCTCGGCCGCGCCCGACCGCCCGGCGGCGGCGCCGAGCGTGGGCGAGAAGCCCAGCATCCCGGGCGTGCGCGCCATCGTCGCCGTCGCCTCGGGCAAGGGCGGGGTCGGCAAGTCGACCACCGCGGTCAACCTCGCGCTCGGCCTGCGCGCGCTCGGCCTCAAGGTCGGCCTGCTCGACGCCGACATCTACGGTCCCTCGGTGCCGCGCATGCTCGGCATCACCGGCAAGCCGACCTCGCCCGACGGCAAGCGCCTGAGCCCGATGCACGGCTGGGGCCTGGTCACCATGTCGATGGGCTTCCTCGTGCCCGAGGACACGCCGATGATCTGGCGCGGGCCGATGGTGATGAGCGCGCTCGAGCAGATGATGCGCGACGTCGACTGGGGCGAGCTCGACGTGCTGATCGTCGACCTGCCGCCGGGCACCGGCGACGCCCAGCTGACCATGGCGCAGCGGGTGCCGCTGACCGGCGCGGTCATCGTTTCGACGCCGCAGGACATCGCGCTCCTCGACGCGCGCAAGGGGCTCAACATGTTCCGCCGCGTCGACGTGCCGGTGTTCGGGATCGTCGAGAACATGAGCTATTTCTCCTGCCCGCATTGCGGCCACCGCAGCGAGATCTTCGCCCACGGCGGCGCACGCAAGACCGCCGAGCGGCTCGGCTGCGAGTTTCTCGGCGAGGTGCCGCTGCACATCGCCATCCGCGAGACCTCCGACGCCGGCCGGCCGATCGTGGCCAGCGCCCCGGAGAGCGCCGAGGCCAAGGCCTATCTCGCCATCGCCGCGCGGGTGAAGGCGAAGATCGAGGAAACCCTGGCCGGCGCCGGCCGCGCCGGGCCGCGCATCGTCGTCCAGTAGCGGCCCCCGCGGGACAGGGGCCGGTCAGGCTTCGCTCGGACTCTCCTCGGCGATCGTCGCCTGGGCCGCGGCGAGGCGGGCGATCGGCACCCGGTAGGGCGAGCAGGAGACGTAGTCGAGGCCGACCCGGTGGCAGAAGCGCACCGAGGCCGGGTCGCCGCCATGCTCGCCGCAGATGCCGAGCTTGAGACCCTTGCGGCTGGCGCGGCCGCGCTCGGCGGCAACGCGGATCAGCTCGCCGACGCCCTCCTGGTCGAGGCTGACGAAGGGATCGCGCGCGACGATGCCCTTCTGCACGTACTCGTCGAGGAAGTTCGCCGAATCGTCGCGGCTGATGCCGAAGGTGGTCTGCGTCAGGTCGTTGGTGCCGAAGGAGAAGAACTCGGCGGTCGCGGCGATCTCGCCGGCGCGCAGCGCCGCCCGCGGCAGCTCGATCATGGTGCCGACCAGGTAGCGCAGCTTCTTGCCCCTCTCCTTGCCGACCTCGAGCGCCACCGCGTCGACCCGCTCCTTGAGGATGTCGAGCTCGCGCCGGGTGGCGATCAGCGGGATCATGATCTCCGGCTCGACCGGCTTGCGCAGCTGCTCGCCGACCAAGAGCGCCGCCTCGAAGATCGCCCGCGCCTGCATCTCGTAGATCTCGGGGTAGGAGATGCCGAGCCGGCAGCCGCGATGGCCGAGCATCGGGTTGAACTCGTGCAGCTGCGCCGCGCGGTGGCGCAGCGTCTCGACGTCGACGCCGGTCGACTGGGCGACGGCGACGAGATCGGCGTCGGTCTTGGGCAGGAACTCGTGCAGCGGCGGGTCGAGCAGCCGGATGGTGACCGGGAGGCCGTTCATGATGCGGAAGATATCGACGAAGTCGCGGCGCTGCATCGGCAGGATCTTGGCCAGCGCCTTGCGACGGCCCTCGACGTCGTGGGCGAGGATCATCTCGCGCACCGCGGCGATGCGGTCGGCATCGAAGAACATGTGCTCGGTGCGGCACAGCCCGATGCCCTCGGCGCCGAACTTGCGCGCCGCCTCGGTGTCGAGTGGCGTCTCGGCATTGGCCCGCACCTTGAGCCGGCGCATGCGGTCGGCCCAGCGCATCAAGGTGGCGAAATCGCCCGAGAGCTCCGGCTCGATGGTCGGCACCTTGCCGAGGATCACCTCGCCGGTCGAGCCGTCGATGGTGATCACCTCGCCCTTGCGCACGGTGACGTCGCCGACCGTCATCGCCTCGGCGGCGTAGTCGATGCGCAGCGCGCCGGCGCCCGAGACGCAGGGCCGGCCCATGCCGCGCGCCACCACAGCGGCGTGGCTGGTGGTGCCGCCGCGGGCGGTGAGGATGCCGCGCGCCGCGTGCATGCCGTGGATGTCCTCGGGGCTGGTCTCGACGCGCACCAGGATCACCGCTTCGCCGCGGCCGCCGATCGACTCGGCCTCGTCGGCGCTGAACACCACCTTGCCGGCGGCGGCGCCGGGCGAGGCCGGCAGCCCGCGCGCGATCACCTGGCGCGGCGCCTTGGGATCGGGCGTCGGATGCAAGAGCTGGTCGAGCGAGGCCGGATCGATGCGCCCCACCGCCTCGGCCTCGGCGATCAGGCCCTCGCGCACCATGTCGACGGCGATCTTGATCGCCGCGCTGGCGGTCCGCTTGCCGCTGCGGGTCTGCAGCATCCACAGCTTACCGCGCTGCACGGTGAACTCGATGTCCTGCATGTCGCGGTAGTGGCGCTCGAGCCGGGCGAAGACGTCGAGCAGCTGCGCGTAGACACCCGGCATCGCCTCCTCCATCGACGGCATGGCCGAGCCGGCGGCGACGCGGGCGGCGTAGGTCAGATGTTGCGGCGTGCGGATACCGGCGACCACGTCCTCGCCCTGGGCGTTGATCAGGAACTCGCCGTAGACGCCGTTGTTGCCGGTCGCCGGGTCGCGCGTGAAGGCGACGCCGGTGCAGGAATCCTCGCCCATGTTGCCGAACACCATGGCCTGGACGTTGACCGCAGTGCCCCAGCTCTCCGGCACGTGGTGCAGGTGGCGGTAGGTGATGGCGCGCGGATTCATCCAGCTGCCGAAGACGGCGCCGATCGCGCCCCAGAGCTGCTCGGTCGGAACCTGCGGGAAGGGACGTCCGAGCTTCTCGCGCACCTTCTTCTTGTAGAGGCCGACGAGATGCCGCCAGTCGTCGGCATCGAGCTCGGTGTCGAGGGTGACGCCGCGATCCTCCTTGTGGATCTCGAGCAGCTCCTCGAAATTGCTGTGGTCGACGCCGAGCACGACGTCGGAATACATCTGGATGAAGCGGCGGTAGGAATCCCAGGCGAAGCGCGCATTGCCCGACTGGCGCGCCAGGCCCTCGACGGTGCGGTCGTTGAGGCCGAGATTGAGCACCGTGTCCATCATGCCGGGCATCGAGGCACGCGCGCCGGAGCGCACCGACACGAGCAGCGGCCGCTCGGTATCGCCGAATTTCGCCCCGACCAGCTTCTCGATCTGGGCCAGCGCCCGCGCCACCTGCTCCTCCAGGCCCTTCGGGTAGCGGCGGCCGTTGGCGTAGAACCAGGTGCAGACCTCGGTGGTGATGGTGAAGCCGGGCGGCACCGGGAGGCCGAGGTTGCTCATCTCGGCCAGATTGGCGCCCTTGCCGCCGAGCAGCGCGCGCATCTCGGCGCGCCCTTCCGCCTTGCCGTCGCCGAAGACATAGACCCACTTGCCCTTGCGCGGGGCGGGCGCGGCGGCGGTCGGCCGGCGCCGGGCCGCCGGCCGCGGCACTGGGCGCTTGGCCTTGGCCGCCGGACGCGGCGCCTTGCGCCGTGCCGTTGTGGCGGCCCTCGCCGCCGCCTTCTTCTTCGTCACCCGCTTGCTGGTCCGCTTCGCCATGACTCGCTTCACCCTTCGATCTTGGAAAAGTCGGCAATCTTGTCCAGTTCGGCACGGATGCGCGCCAGCAGCATCAGCCGGTTGGCGCGCAAGGCCGCGTCCTCGGTGTTGACCGTCACCTTGTCGAAGAAAGCGTCCACCGGCCCGCGCAGGCGCGCCAGCGCCGTGCCGGCGGCGGCGAATTCCTCGTGCGCCAGCGCGGCATCGGCCAGGCCGCTGACCTCGCTCAGGCGGTCGAACAGGCGGATCTCCTCGTCCTGGCGCAGGAGGTCGGGATCGGGCAAGGCCTCGTAGCTGCGGCCGTCGCGCTTCTCCTCGATGCGCACGATGTTGGCGGCGCGGCGGTACGCCATCAGCAGGTTGGCGCCGTCGTCTCCGCCAAGGAAATCCTTCAGCGCATCGACCCGCGCCAGCAGGCGCACGAGGTCGTCGTCGCGCCGGGCCGCGAACACCGCCGAAACCAGGTCGTGGCGCACGCCCTTCTCGCGCAGATGCACCTTGAGGCGGTCGGCGAAGAAATCGAGCAAGGCCGCCAGCGGATCAAGTGCCCCCTCCGTTGGCGCCCCATGGCGGGTAGAGGCGGCCTCGAAAAGCGGCATCAGGGATATGCGCAGGCGGTTCTCGACGATCAGCCGGATCGCGCCCAGCGCCGCACGCCGTAGCGCGAACGGGTCCTTCGAGCCGGTCGGCCGCTCGTCGATCTTGAAGAAGCCGACCAGGCTGTCGATCTTGTCGGCGAGCGCGACGACGACGCTGGTCGGCGCCGAAGGGCAGCGGTCGCCGGGGCCGAGCGGGGAATAATGCTCGGCCATGACCTCGGCGACGGCGGCGTCCTCGCCGTCGTGCAGCGCGTAGTAGCGGCCCATCACGCCTTGCAGTTCGGGGAACTCGCCGACCATGCCGCTGACGAGGTCGGCCTTGGCGAGCCTGGCGGCGCGCCGGCATTGCGCGGGATCGGCGCCGGGAACCCGCAACGCGATGTCCTCGGCCAGCCTGACCATGCGCTCGACCTTGTCGGCGACCGTGCCCAGCTTGGCGTGGAAGACGATGTTCCTCAGCGCCGGCACGCGGCTTTCCAGCGTCGCCTTGCGGTCCTGGTCCCAGAAGAACTTGGCGTCGGCCAGGCGCGCGCGCAGCACGCGCTCGTTGCCGGCGACGACCAGCTTGCCGCCGTTTTCGGTCGGCGTGTTGGCGACGACGACGAAGCGCGGCGCCATCGTGCCGTCGGCGCGGTTGAGGGTGAAGTACTTCTGGTTGGCGCGCATCGAGGTGGTGAGCACCGGCCATTCGACCAGCCCGGCGACCTCGTCGAGCAGCGCCTCGTCGGGCACCAGTTCCAGCTTCTCGGCGGCGGCCAGCCGGCGCGCCTCGGCGACGATCGTCGCGCGGCGCTCGGCGGCATCCAGCATCACGTGGGCGGCGCGCAGCCGGTCGCGATAGTCGGCGAAGCCGCGCACGGCGAAGGGCGCCGGCGCGAGGAAACGGTGGCCGCGCGTCTCATTGCCGGCGACGATCGGCCCGAAGCGCACGGGCACGGTCTTGCCGTCGAACAGGCAGAGAATGGCGTGCAGCGGCCGCACCCAGCGGATGTCGTGGCCGGCCCATTTCATCGACTTCGGCCAAGGCAGCGCCGCGATCGCCTCCGGCAGCAGCTCGCCGAGCAGCTCGGCGGTGGCCCGGCCGCGCCGCGTCGTCACCGCGAACCAGAATTCGCCCTTGTCGGTCTGGCGGCGCTCGCACTGGTCGAGCGAGGCCAGGCCGGCGCCGCGCAGGAAGCCTTCGATCGCCTTCTCGGGCGAGCCGACGCGCGGCCCCTTCTTCTCTTCGCGCTGGTCGGCCTGGGCCAGCGGCAGCCCGTCGACGACCAGCACCAGCCGGCGCGGCGTGGCGAAGCTGCGCGTCTGGCCGCGGGCAAGGCCCGCCGCCGCCAGCCGCTCGCCGACCAGGCGGCGCAGGTCGTCGGCGGCGCGCGCCTGCATGCGCGCCGGAATCTCTTCCGAGAAGAGCTCGAGCAGAAGCTCGGCCACCGCGCTTAAGCTCCGGCCGGAAGGTGGCCGCGGCCGCGCAGCCATTCGGCGCAGCAGGCCTTGGCCAGCGCGCGCACG
>CAYTWJ010000133.1:0-8508 GCA_964442055.1 uncultured Rhodospirillaceae bacterium
TCGGCCCGCTGCCGCTCGTCGCCTCGCCGCTCCGGCGCACGCGCGAGACGGCGGCGCCGCTGGAGCGTGCCTGGGCCGGGGCGGCGCGCGTCGAGCCGGCGGTGGCCGAAGTGCCCTCGCCGCATCCCGATCTCGCCGGGCGCGGCCTGTGGCTGAAGGACTTCCTGGCCGCACGCTGGAGCGAGCAGGCGGCGCCGCTGCGCCGCTGGCGTTCCGGCCTCGTTGCCGCGCTGGCGGCGATCGCCGAGGAGAGCGTCGTCGTCACCCATTACGTCGTCATCAACGCCGCGGTGGGCGCGGCGATCGGCGACGACCGGGTGCAGCTGTTCCGCCCCGATTACTGCTCGCACACCATTGTCGAGGCGGTGGACGGCCGGCTCAGCCTGGTGGCGCGGGGCGACGAGAGGGGGTCGCGCGTCCTCTGAACGCTCTCAGGCCCGCTCACCCCAGTGCACCATGGGCAGGCCGGCGACCGGCGACGTGAAACAAGGGATGCGGTCGCCAAACAGCGTGCCGATATAGACCGTGCGCAGATCGGCGCCGCCGAAGGTCACGCTGGCCATCCACGGCGCGATCTCGCTCTTGGTCGCCATCATGTGCTCGGGGCCGGCGGTGCCGGCCTGGTAGGCGGCCTCGAGGCGGGCGATCGCCTCGGGCTTGCCGTCGTCGAAGAGCGTCAGCACGTCGCCCTCGGGCGTCAGCGCGATCAGCCGCTCGGCCATGATCAGCGTCACCCACAGGTTGCCGAACGAATCGAAGGCCATGCCGTCGGGGAAGCCGGCGGAACCGAAATCGCGCGGCCCGAAGACCTCGCGCCGGCCCAGCGAGCCGTCGGCGGCGACGCGGAAGCGCGAGATGCAGCGGCCGCAGGTCTCGACCACGTAGAGATTTTCCTCGCGCGCATCGAGGCGGCATTCGTTGGTGAAATGCAGCCCGTCGGCGACGATGCGAATGCCGCGCTCGTCGGCCAGCGCGACGTAGCCGTCGGCAAGGTCGGGGCGCACCGCCTCCATCCAGTTGCGCCGCCGCGTCGAGACCGTGATCCACAGGCGGCCGCGGCTGTCGCGCAGCACGAAATTGGTCTTGCCGATCGGCTGGCCGTCGATCCGGTCGTAGAGGGCGCGGGTGCGGCCGTCGCGGCCCATCACCTCGATGCGGTCGGTGCCGAAATTGGCGATCAGGATGTCGCCGTTGGCGGCGAAGGCGAGCCCGTTGGGCAGCGTGCCCTGGGTGAAGCGCGCGGCGATGTCGGCGGTCTGCGCGAAATGGGCGTCGGCGCTCTGGCTGATGAGGGTCTGGCTGCCGTCGGCGCCGATGCGCATCACGCCGCCGCGCGCATCGGCCGCCCACAGCGTGCCGTCGGGCTCGGCGAGTATGCATTCCGGCCGCTGGAGATCGCGGCCGACGAAGCGCAGCGCCGACTTCTCGACGCGGAATCCGGCGAGGGGATTGGGTGTCTTGGCCATGAGGGCTCCTAAAGCAGCATCAGGCTGAGCCGCGGAAAGGCGACCAGCAGGATCAGCGTCAGCAGCATGATCGCGGCGAAGGGCAGGGCGCCGCGGAAGATGTCGCCGAGCGTCACCCGCGGGTCGTTGAGGGTCGAGTTGATGACGAAGACCGAGAGGCCGAAGGGCGGCGTCAAGAGGCCGATCTCCACCGCCACCACGGTGACGACGCCGAACCAGACCAGGTTCATGTCGAAGCTGGCGGCGATCGGCAGCATCAGCGGCAGGACGATGAGCAGGATCGAGCTCGAATCGATGATGCAGCCGAGGGCGATGATGACGGCGATATAGATGGCGAGGAAGCCGTAACGGCCGAAGCCGCCGCCGGCAATGGACTCGACCAGGAATTGCGGCATGCCGGAAAGCGTGAGCATGCGGGTGTAGATGCTGGCGGCGATGATCAGGAAGGAGACCGCGACGGTGACGTGGCCGGTCTCGACCAGCACCTGCCAGAAGCGCCGCCAGTCGAGCTTGCGCCGCGCCAGCGCGATGAGCAGCGCCCCCGCCGCGCCCACCGCGCCGGCATCGGTGGCGGTGAACAGGCCGCCGTAGATGCCGCCGAGCACGAGCACGATGAGGGCGACGATCGGCAGCGTCTTCGCCGCCATCTCGGCCATGCCCAGCGGCGCGCCGCCATCGGCGTCGCCCTCCGCCCGGCCGCCGACATAGGCCGGATAGAGCCGCGCCATGACGACGATGCCGACGGAATAGGCGATGGAGAGGACGATCCCCGGCACGATGCCGGCGATGAACATGGCGCCGACCGACTGCTCGGCGAGGAAGCCGTAGAGGATCATCAGCAGGCTCGGCGGGATCAGCATGCCGAGCACGGACGAGCCGGCGACGACGCCGGTGGCGAAGGGCGCGGTGTAGCCGTAACGCAGCATCTCGGGCACGGCGACGCGGGTGAATACCGCCGCCGAGGCGATCGAGATGCCGGTGATGGCGGCGAAAACGGCGTTGGCGGCGACGGTGGCCATGCCAAGGCCACCGCGCAGCCGCCGGAAGAGCTGGTTCGCCACCTCGAAGGCATCGCGGCCGATGTCGGCGATGCTGACCAGGAAGCCCATCAGCACGAACAGCGGCACGACGCCGAAAAGATGGCTCGCCACCGCGTCGCCGGCGGCCTGGGCGAGCATGCTCGAGGCGACGCCGGCATCGCCCTTGATCGCCCATACCCCGGCGAAGGAGAGCAGCGTCAGCGCCACCGCCACGTGCATGCCGCCCCAGACGAGGACCAGCATGAGGACGAGCGAGACGAAGCCGATTTCGAGGCCGGTCATGCGCGCGGCCCGAGCGAGGCGGCGAAATCGCGCCAGGCGAGCAGCAGGAATTGCAGCGCTGTGGCCGCCGACCCGGCCAGGATCAGCAGCTTGATCGGCCAGGTCGGCGCGGTGAAATCGCCGATCGCGCCGACATACTCGCCGATGCGCCAGGATTCGGCGAAGACTGGCAGGGTGGCGACGAAGATGATGCCGAGCAGGACCGCGCCGGTGAGGTGGAAGGCGCCCTCCATCGCGGCGGCGAGGCGCGGTCGCCGCCGGCGCAGCCCGGCCAGCACGACCTCGGAACGGGTCAGCCGCCCGGCCCACAAGGTGTGGGCGAGCTGCAGGAAGACGATGCCGACGATGGAAAGCGCCACCATCTCGGTGGTGCCGCGCACCGGCGCGGCGAACAGCTCGCGGCCGACGATGTCGGCGTTGATGAGCAGCATCAGGGCGAAGATCCACGCCGTGCCGACGGCGTTCATCGCCGCGGTCAGGCGCTCGAAACCGAAGGGCTGGGGGCGGCCGAAGCATTCGCCGCCCCCGCCCTCTTCGGGCAGCAGGTCGGCCAAGGATTACTTCGACCAGTCGCGCGGCAGCGCCACGCCGGCCTGCTTCAGCCCGTCAAGGTAGCCCTTGAGCACCGCGCTGCCGGGCATGCCCTTGCCGTCGAGGTCCTTGGACCAGGTCTGCGCGACATTGGGAATAGCCGCCGCCCATTTCTTGCGTTCGTCCGCACCGACCTCGCGCACCTTGGCGCCGGCGGCGACCATCTGCTTGAGCATGCCATCGGCGACGCTGGCCTGGGTCTTGGCGAACAGGGCGGAATACTCGACCCCGACCTCGCGAAAGACCTTCTGCGCCTCGGGCGGCAGCTTGTCGAAGACCTGCTTGTTCATGGCAATGCCGCCGGCAAACATGGCGCCGAAGTTGACCTTGGTGATGTAGGGCGCGACCTCGATGAGCTTGGCCGGCCCGGCGCCGGTGACGAAGGTCAGCGCGCCGTCGGAGACGCCGGTCGAGATGTCGTTGTAATAGGTCTGCAGCGTGCCGGCGACGGCGACCGCGCCGGTGTCCTTGATCCAATTGGCCGACGGCCCCGGCGCATTGATCTTGTGCCCCTTGAGGTCTTCGAGCGCGTTGACCGGGAACTTGGTGAACAGGTGGTAGCTGTCGAGCGCCGCGCCGCCGAGATAGACCAAGTTGTTCTTCGCCCACGCGTCGTTCATCGCCGGGATCTTCGCCTGCAGGTCGGCGACCACCTTGGTGACGACGGCGAGGTCGTCGGTGCCGAAGGGGGCGACGTAGGAGACGTTCTGCAACGGGAACTTCGGTGCCTCGAAGATCGTGCTGACGAAGCCGATCTCGGCGATGCCGTCCTTGAGCGCGCCGCTCTCGCTGCCCAGCTTGGCGATGGTGCCGCCGTAGCCCTTGTTCCATTCGATCTTCAGCTTGCCGGCCAGCCGCTTGTCGACCTCGGGCAGGAAGAACTCGTCAAGCAGCTTGACCCAGAGGAACACCGGTGGGTGGCCGGCGACCACGGTCATGCGCATGGTTTGCTGCGCCTGCGCCGCGCCGGCGGCGAGCGCGATGCAGGCGAGTGCGGCGAGGCATGCTGCCATCTTGCGAGCCAGGTTGACGATCATTGCTTTGTCCTCCCTGTGAGCGACGGGCCGCATCAAGGCGCGGCGCGGCGCGGTCGGCCGCGTTGGGTGCGGCGCTTGGCATCGGGCTTGGCGCCCGCGGGCCGGTCCGCGACTTCGTCGTGGACGCGGCAATAGATGTCCAGCGTCAGGCCGAGATGATGGTTCATCGCGGCACAGGCGCGCTCGACATCGCGCGACAGGACGGCGTCGACCAGCATGCGGTGCTCGTCGACCATTGCCCGGCCGCCGAAAGTCTGCTCGACCATCAGCGCGCGGTAGCGCCGCGCCTGGTCGTAGAGGATGCCCTGTAGGATCAGCAGCCGCGGCGAGCCGCAGGCGGCGATCAGCGCGCGATGGAAGTCCTTGTGCGCCGCTTCCCAGCGATCGACCGCCTCGGCGTCGGCCCGCGGATCGCGCTCGGTGCGGCGCGCGAACAGGTGGAACGCGGCGACGATGCCGGCCTCCCAGGACTCGTCGCCGCGCTGCATGGCCAGCCGCAGCGCCTCGGCTTCGACCATGCGGCGCATCAGCGTGACGTCCGCGAGGTCCTGGCGCGAGGTGCCGCTGACGCTGAAGCCGCGCTGGCTCTCGACGCGCACCAGCCCGTCGGCGACCAGCCGAGCCAGCGCCTCGCGCAGCGGGCTGCCGCCGATGCCGTAACGCGCCTTCAGCTCGTCGATGCGCAGCTTGGCGTCGGGCGCCAATGCGCCGGCCAGGATGTCGGCGCGCAGCCGTGCCGCAGCGACATCGTAGAGGGTGGCTCCGGTTGCGAGTTCGCCGACCATGCGCGTTTCCCGACGATCGCGGCACTCTAGCAACGGCGCCAGCGGCTCACAACGCGGAAAATCGACAGAACCGCCATCAGCCGATTTTGTGGTTGCCGTTCGGCCGGAGCCGATGCAGAGTCGCAGGCGCAAAGGCGCGGAGGCGAGGACAAGGTGGCACGGCGCTTCATCGACATCTCGATGCATCTCGAGAACGACGTCCTGTCGGACCCGCCGGGCTACGGCCCGCAGATCGAGTACCTGCGCCACAAGGACACCGCCAAGGACGTCGCCGCGTTCTTCCCCGGCCTGAAGGAAAGCGACCTGCCCGATTCCGAGGGCTGGGCAGTGGAGTGGGTGCGGCTGATGACCCACAACGGTACCCATCTCGACGCGCCCTATCACTTCCACTCGACGATGAACCGCGGCGAACGCGCCATCACCATCGACGAGGTGCCGCTGGAATGGTGCTTCCAGCCGGGCGTGAAGCTCGACTTCCGCCATCTCGCCGACGGCTACGTGGTGACCGCGGCCGACGTCGAGGCCGAACTCGCGCGAATCGGCCACGAGCTCAAGCCGCTCGAGATCGTCGTCGTCAACACCCGCGCCGGCTCCGCCTACGGCAAGCCTGACTATGTCGCCGCCGGTTGCGGCGTCGGGCGCGAGGCGACGCTCTACCTGCTCGAGCGCGGCGTCCGCCTCACCGGCACCGACGCCTGGAGCTGGGACGCGCCTTTCATGCACACGCGGGAGAAGTTCGCCCGCACGCACGACGCCGACCTGATCTGGGAAGGGCACAAGGCGGGCCGCGAAATCGGCTACTGCCATCTCGAGAAACTGCACAATCTCGAGGCGCTGCCGGCCGATGGCTTCACCGTCGCCTGCTTTCCGGTCAAGATCCGTGGCGCCTCGGCCGGCTGGACGCGCGCGGTCGCCATCTTCGACGGATGAGCCGCGCCGGGGGGCACGCATGAGCCGAAAAGTCGTCATCACCTGCGCGGTGACCGGGTCGGTGCACACGCCGACGATGTCGCCGTATCTGCCGCTCACGCCCGACCAGATCGCCGCCGAGGCGATCGCCGCCGCCGAGGCCGGGGCGGCGGTGCTGCACCTGCACGCGCGCGACCCCAAGGACGGCCGGCCATCGTTCGATCCCGAGGTCTTCCTGCAGTTTCTGCCGCGCATCAAGCAGGCGACCGAGGCGGTGGTGAACATCACCACCGGCGGCAGCCACATGATGACGCTCGAACAGCGCATGGCCGGGGCGCTGCGCGCCTCGCCCGAGCTCGCCTCGTGCAACATGGGCTCGATGAACTTCGCGCTCCACCCCCTGCTCGACAAGTATCCGAGCTGGAAATACGAGTGGGAGCGGCAGCTGATCGCGGGCAGCAAGGACGCCATCTTCCGCAACACCTTCGGCGACGTCGAGCGCCTGCTCGGCGAACTCGGCGAGAAGCACGGCACCCGCTTCGAGTTCGAATGCTACGACATCGGCCATCTCTACAACCTGGCGCATTTCGTCGATCGCGGCCTGGTCAAGGCGCCGTTCTTCGTCCAGTTCGTGCTCGGCATCCTCGGCGGCATCGGCTGGCATCCCGAGAACCTGCTGCACCTGAAGCGCACCGCCGACCGGCTGTTCGGCGACCGCTACGTCTGGTCGGCCTTCGCCGCCGGCCGCAACCAAATGGCCTGCATCACCCAGGCGGCGCTGCTCGGCGGCAACGTCCGCGTCGGGCTCGAGGACTCGCTCTACGCCGGCAAGGGGCGACTCGCCACCTCGAACGCCGAACAAGTGCGCCAGATCCGCACCATCCTCGAGGCCCTCGGGCTGGAGATCGCCACGCCCGCCGAGGCGCGCGGCATGCTGAACCTTAAGGGCGGCGACCGCGTAGCATTCTGAGCTCGGCTGCGACGGCCGCAGGCACGCCACCGAGCCCGGCGCCGGGCCGGTCCGCGGTGACTCGCTGCGAGGGGCGTTGTATCGTTGCTGGCGACGTTCGGGGGCCGGGGGCGGGGCATGAGCAGGAAGGTGGCGGCGGCGGTGAAAGCGGCCGAGAGCGAGTATCGGCTCGAGGTGCAGGCCGGACACCTGCTGCGCCGCGCCCATCAGCGGGCGACATCGATCTTCCAGGAGCTGATCGGCGATGCGCAGATCACGCCGACCCAGTTCGCCGCGCTGGTCAAGCTGCACGACCACGGCGGGCTGTCGCAGAATCATCTCGGCCGCCTGACGGCGATGGACCCGGCGACGATCCAAGGCGTCACCCGCCGGCTGCAGGAGCGCGCGCTGATCGTCGCGCGGCCCGATCCCAAGGACCGGCGGCGCACGTCACTCAGCCTGTCGCCAGCCGGGGTCGAGCTGGTTGACCGCCTGATCGGCAACGGCAGCAAGGTCACGGCCGCAATCCTCGCGCCGCTGAGCCCGGCCGAGCAGGAGACCTTTCTCGGATTGCTGAAGCGCCTGACCTGATCCGGCGCGCCGTGGCGGCATCGCAGCGCTTGTCGCGGCCACACCGTTTGTATACATATGACAATCTGCCCTGACGGACGCTCGACCATGCTCGCGCTCAACCTTGGCTTCGCTTTCGAGGATCTCTACCGCCGCGACGGGCTGGTCCGGATCGACGCCGCCTTCCTGGCGGCGCTGGCGCAAGCCGACGGGCCGCTGGCCGCACGACTTGCCGCGGCGCGCGCGGCTCCGGGCGCGCTCGCCGCGAAAGACGAATCGCAGCTCGTTATCGATCTTGCCCCCGCAGTCGAGCGCTTCATCGCCGAGCTCTTCGACATCGAGGCCGAGGTCGCGGCGCTGAGCGAGCGCCACCGGACACTGGCCCCGCTCTACGAGGTCAAGCGCAATTTCGTCCAGCGCCAGGCGGCGAAGCAGATCGATGCCGAGGCGGCGGCAGCGCTGGACGGCGACGCGCTCGGGCGCGCGATGCAGGGTCTGCTCGGCGGGCCGTTCGACGAGCTCGCCTTCGCCTGCGCCGTCGTCGAGTGGGACAAGGACGCGGCGGCGAACGGCGACAAGCTCGCGCTGGCGCTGCGCTATGCCGCCTGGGCCACGCTCGCGCCGGCCGGCATCGCGCGCCACGGCAGTGGAGTGCTCTTCAAGCTGCCGCGCAAGCTCGATTACGATCATCTGGTGACGGCGTTGCAGACCGAGACGGCCGGAGGCTTCGCCCGCCACGGCCTCGACCGCCACCACCAGCGCCGGCGCGAGGGCTTCGCCCTGACTGATCCGGGCACCGATCTAGTCGGCGCCCTCGACCAGGCCAACTACTGCATCTGGTGCCACGAGCAGGGCAAGGATTCCTGTTCCAGGGGTTTG
>CAYTWJ010000134.1:0-3829 GCA_964442055.1 uncultured Rhodospirillaceae bacterium
CGATCATGTAGAGCGAGCCGTGCGCCAGGTTGACCAGGTCCATGATGCCGAAGACCAGCGTCAGCCCGGCGGCGAGCAGGAACAGGAGCAGGCCGAGCTGCAGCCCGTTCAGGCACTGTTCTAGCAGGAGGATCATGCCACGCCCATCGGCGGCGGCGCGGTCAATGCGACGGGGGCGCCCCGGTCGGCAGCCGGGACGCCCCTTCCGTCGCCGACGCCGGCAGCTACCACTTCATCGGGCACTTCGACGCATAGGGGTCCTGATGATCCTTGAGCACGGTGGCCACCGTCTTGAGCGTGAAATTGCCCTCGGCGTCCTTCACCGTCTCCTGAAGGTAGAAGTTCTGGATCGGGAAATGGTTGTTGCCGTAGCGGAACTTGCCGCGCACGCTGGGGAAGTCGGCCTTGCGCATGGCGGCGCGCATGCCGTCCTTGTCCTTGAGGTTGCCCTTCACCGCCTTGACCGCGGCATCGATCAGCATGATGGCGTCGTAGGACTGGGCGCCGTAGAACGACGGATAGGCGCCGCTGTGCTTCTTGCGGAAGTCGGCGACGAAGCGCTTGTTGACCTCGTTGGGAAGGTCGTTGACCCACTGCTGCGTCCCGAGCACGCCCAGCGCCATGTCCTTCTGGAGCGGCAGGCTGAGCGAGTCGACGGTATAGACCTGGTAGATCGGGACCTGGCCCTTGAGGCCCGACTGGTTGTACTGGACGAAGATCTGCACGCCGGCGCGGCCCGGGAAGAACACGAACAAGGCGTCGGGCTTGGCCGCGCGGACCTTGGAGAGTTCGGCCGAGAAATCGAGCTGCTCGGGCCACTTGGTGTAGTCCTCGCCGACGATCTTGCCCTTGAAGGTGCGCTTCACGCCCTCGGCCATGTCGCGCCCGGCGGCGTAATTGGGCGAGATGATGTAGAGCGACTTGACGCCGCGCTGGTTGAGCGTCTCGCCCATCGCCATCGGCGTCTGGTCGTTCTGCCAGGAGGTCGAGAAGTACCAGGGCGAGCAGAGCTCGCCGGCGATCTGCGACGGTCCGGCATTGGCGCTGACCAGGAAGGTGTTGCTGTCGACGACCGGCTTCAGCGCCGCCAGCAGCACGTTCGACCAGATGAAGCCGGTGACGAAGTCGACCTTGTCGGCCTGGACCAGCTTCTCGGCCTTCTGCTTGCCCACTTCCGGCTTCTGCTGGTCGTCCTCGTAGATCATCTCGACCGGCAGGCCGCCGATCTTGCGGCCGAGATGGTCGAGCGCGACCTCGGCGGAATTGCGCATGTCGTTGCCGATCACCGCCGTCGGTCCGGTGAAGGTGCTGACGAAGCCGATCTTGACCTTGTCCTGCGCGGCGGCCGGAGCGGCGGCGAGCGCGACCGCAGCGGCCAAGCCGAGTATCTTCTTCTGCATGATCTCCTCCCTGGCGTTCTACGCTTGCCAAGCCCCTGGAGCGTGAACCGCGGCGCTTGACCGTTCTGAAGTCTCCCGGACCGCGATATTAGAGCACCGCCCCGATCGCCAGAAGCCCTTTTGCCCCCGTGCGATAGCCGGTGCCGCTCGCTACCGTGGCCGGCCAACGATTTGTTTTAAATCTAAAATATGGCGCTATCCAACGGCAAGGGCTTTCGCCTTCTGTTGATGCCGCAAGGCTCGCCGTTGCGCCCCACTGCAGCCATATTGGCCGGCTATCGCAAGCGGCGGGAAAGCCCGGCAGGAGGAACCTCATGCGCAAGCCCCTGTTGCCCATCGCGGCCCTGATCGTCGTTGCACCGCTGGCCGCCAACGCCCAGGAGCTCGCCCTGAAGCGGGTCGTGCTGTCCACGGGCGGCGTCGGCTATTTCGAGTTCGAGGCCGAGGTGAGCGGCAATGCCGATCTCGAGCTCGCCGTTCGCCGCGATCAGCTCGACGACGTGCTGAAAAGCCTGGTCGTCTTCGACGACAGGGGCGGCGTCGGCGGGGTGCGCCTGCCCGGCGAGCAGCCGCTCGAGCAGGCGTTCCGCGACCTGCCCTTCGGGCGCGACGCGCTCGCCTCGCCGGCGGCGCTGCTCAATGCGCTGCAGGGCGCCGAGCTCGCCGTGGACGGGCCGCAAAAGCTCAAGGGGCGGATCCTGCGCGCCGTGCCCGAGACGGTGGCGCAGGACGGGCGCAACACGGTGACGACGCGCCATCGCGTCACCCTGGTGACGCCGGCGGGCTTGCAGCAGTTCGTGCTCGAGGAGGCGACCGCGATCGCCCTCGCCGATCCGGCGTTGCAGGCCGATGTCGGCCGGGCGCTCGACGCGCTTGCCCGCCACCGCAGCGAAGACCGGCGCACGCTCAAAGTGCTCAGCCACGGCAGCGAGCGGCGGCGCGTGCGCGTCGGCTATCTGGCCGAGGTGCCGCTGTGGAAGACCGCCTACCGCCTGACCCAGGCCGCCGACCCGCTGGCGACCACGGGCCGGCTGCAGGGCTGGGCGGTGATCGAGAACCTGTCCGGCCACGACTGGCGCGAGGTCGATCTCGCGTTGGTCTCGGGCAGCCCGGTGACCTTCCGCCAGGCGCTCTACCGCGCCTATTACGTGCCGCGCCCCGAGATTCCCATCGAGGTGATCGGCCGCGTGCTGCCGCGCCTCGACGAGGGCACGGTCGGCGGGCGCGCGGCGGCCGAGGCGCCACAGAACGAGTTGCGAGTACGCAAGGCCGCGGCGCCGCCGCGCGGACAGCTCGCCGACAGCGCCGCATTGGCGCGCGAGATGGCGGCGCCCGCGCTCGCCCAGGCCGTGGCCGAAGAGGCAGTGGCGGGCAGCGAGGCGACGACGCAGGTCGAGTTCCGCTTTCCGCGCCCGGTCACCCTGGCGGCGGGCGAAAGCCTGACGCTGCCGATCGTCGACCGCGAGCTGCCGGCGGCGGCCGTCGTCCACTACCAGCCGCCGGTTCAGCCGCGCCATCCCTTCGCCGCCGTGCGCCTGAAGAACGATGGCGACAGCGGCCTGCCGCCGGGTGCGCTGACACTCTATCACCGCGGCGATAACGGCGTTTCTTACGTCGGCGATGCCCGCATGGGCCCGCTCGCCGCAGGCGAGAGCCGGCTGCTCGCCTTCGCGCTCGACACCAAGACCCGGATCGACGCCGCCGCCGAGGCGCAGCAGGCGGTGGCGCAGGGCAGCATCGCGCGCGGCCTGTTCCGCTACACGCTCATCGACCGGCGCACCATCACCTACCGCATCGCCGCGCCGGCGCGCGAGGCGCGCACGCTGATCCTCGAGCATCCGCGCCAGCCCGGCTGGCGGCTGGCGCGGCCCGACGAGAAGGGCGCCGAGATCGCGCCATCGGGCTGGCGCTTCGCCGTGCCGCTCAAGGCGGGCGAGGAGGCGACCTTCACTGTCGTGCTCGAGCAGCCGCGTCTGGAGAGCGTGCGCATTGCCGAGCTCGCCCCCGACCGGCTGGCCGCCTTCGCCGCCGTCGGCGAGCTCGAGCCGAAGGTGCGCGAGGCCTTCCGCGATCTCGGCCGGCTGCGCGCCGGTGTCGACGAGGCGCGCCGGGCGCTCGAGCGGCTGCAGGCCGAACGCAAGCAGCTCTTCGAGGACCAGTCGCGGCTGCGCGAGAACCTGGCCCGGGTGCCGCGCGACAGCCAGCTCTACCGCACCTATCTCGACAAGCTGGCCCAGCAGGAAACCGGCCTTGAGGCGCTGATGCGGCGCACCGACGCGGCGCAGGCCGCGGTCGACCAGGCGCAGGCCAGGCTCGCCGATTTCATCGACGAGCTGGCTTTGTGACGGCGCAGGCTCGCGTCACAGATGTTCGAGGCTTTTCTGCTCGGTCGGCGGCGCGTGGACGCGGTGCAGTCGCACGGTCAGCGG
>CAYTWJ010000134.1:3839-8495 GCA_964442055.1 uncultured Rhodospirillaceae bacterium
GCAGTGTCGATGCGCGCCGGCTGCTCGGGCGCGGCCGCCAACACGTCGAACCCGATGGCCACGACCTCGGGCTGCGGGCGCAGCCGGGCGCGCCAGACGTCGTAGGTGCCGCCGGGCACCCGCACGTTGAGCACGAGGCGGACGATGCCCTTCTGCGCGTCGCGCACGTAGCGGCCGTCGAAGCCGATCTGGCCGGCCTCCTTGATGCCGTGGATGACGCCGCCTTCGAGCAGCACGATTCCGCGCCCCGACAGCGCCGGCCCGTCGATCTCGATCCTGTAATATCCGTCCTCCATGCCGCGTCCTCCCGCTGCCGGCGAAGCCGGTCGCCGAGGCCAGCATACATCCGTCCGCCCGGCGGCCGACAAGCCGGCTATAATGACGGCGGCGAGGAGGGCGGCGCATGACCGACGAACTCGACGAGCGGCGGATCGAGGCGGTGCGCGAGCACCTGCAGCACTTCATGCGCGCCGGGCGGACCGACAATGTCGCCGTCGTCAAGGAGGCGGCGGAGCGGCTCGAGATCGAGGTGATGGTCGAGCATTTGCCGGCGGCCGAGCGCCGCCTGCTCGCCGCCGCTGCCGACTTTCTCTGGTATTGCGCCGAGCAGCGCGGCGGCGAAAGCCGGCGCTCGGTGCTCGACATGCTGGCGCGCGCGCTGTCGGAAGAGGATTGAGAGCTGGCGCTCAGTCCAGCGTCTCGCCCGCGGTCTGGCCGGCGAGGCGGAAATGCGCCGCCGCCAGGCAGGCGATCAGGCCGAGCGTCAGCAGGACCGTGTGCGGGTTCAGGAACAGCGTCTCGACGAAGCGCGGCAGCGGCAGCGTCAGGAGGCCGTGCAGCAGCAGCGAGACCACCGCAAGAGAGAGCGCGACGTAGCCGGTGCCGCAGGCCTCGGCGACCGCGCTCAGGCTCGGCCGGGTCAGGCTGGTGAAATCGCCGAAGGCGCGGATCGCCATGCCGACGATCCAGGCGAAGCCGAACAGGATCAGCCAGGCGCCGAGCGGCAGGTCGCCGATCCGCCGCAGCAGGCCATCGGCGCCGGTATAGGCGCCGATCCAGGCCGAGAGCAGAAGCGCGCCCGGCGCGACGCGGCCGAAGAGGTCGCGCAGGACCAGGCGCGCATAGAGCGCCTCCGCCGCCTTGCCGCCGTCCGTCATGGCTTCCTCCGCTGCGCCCCCGCCGGCCCGAGTATAGGCCGCCGCCGCACCGGCGGCGACCGGGTGTCAGCCCGCCTTCTGCTTCTCCCGCTCGCGCAGCAGGAAACGCTGCAGCTTGCCGGTCTGGGTGCGCGGCAGCGAATCGACGAACTCGACCGCGCGCGGGTACTTGTAGGGGGCGATCTCGGCCTTGACGAAATCCTGCAACGCCTTCGCCGTCGCCGGCGTCGCCGCGGCCTTGTCGCGCAGGACGACGAAGGCCTTGACGATCTGGCCGCGCTCGGCGTCGGGGGCGCCGATCACCGCGCATTCCAGCACCTGGGGGTGCATCAGCAGCACCGCCTCGACCTCGGGGCCGGAAATGTTGTAACCGGCCGAGATGATCATGTCGTCGGTGCGCGCCTGGTACCAGAAATAGCCGTCGTCATCCATCTTGTAGGCGTCGCCGGTATAGTTCCAGCCGTCGCGCACGTAGGCGCGCTGGCGCTCGGGATTGTCGAGATAGCGGCAACCGGTCGGCCCCTGCACGGCGAGCCGGCCGACGGTTCCCGGCGGCAGCTCGCGGCCCTCGTCGTCGACCACCTTGGCGCGGTAGCCGGGCACCGGCCGCCCCGTCGAGCCCGGCCGGATGTCGGCGCCCGAGCTGCCGACGAAGCAATGCAGCATCTCGGTCGAGCCGATCGAGTCGATGATGCGGATGCCGGTCTTGTCGGCCCAGGCCTGCCAGGTGGCGAGCGGCAGCGCCTCGCCGGCCGAGACGCATTTCCTCAGGCTGCCGATGTCGTACCTGCCGACATGGTCGAGCATGGCGCGGTAGGCGGTCGGCGCGGTGAACAGCACCGTCACCCGCCGCTCGGCGATGGTGCGCAGCATCAGCTCGGGCGAATACTGCTCGACCAGCAGGCTCGAGGCGCCGACATGCATCGGGAAGGCGACGAGCCCGCCGAGGCCGAAGGTGAAGGCGATCGGCGGACTGCCGGTGAAGACGTCGTCGGCCGCGGGCCGCAGCACCTGGCGGCTGAAGGTGTCGCAGATCGCCATCACGTCGCGGTGGAAGTGCATGCAGCCCTTGGGCGAGCCGGTGGTGCCCGAGGTGAACGCGATCAGGCAGACGTCGTCCCAGGCGGTGTCGACGGTCTCGAAGCGCGCCGGCTTGGCCTTGAGCCGCGCCTCGAGCGAGTCCGGCCCGTCGTGGTTGAAGTAGATCGCCCGCCTGAGGTGGCGCGACTGGCGCAGCGTGTTCTCCATCTCTTCGCCGAGCCGCCCGTCGCACAGCGCCACCGCGATCTCGGCCTTCTCGGCCATGTAGGCGAGCTCGCGCCAGCGCAAGAGCGGCATGGTGGCGACGGCGATGGCGCCGGCCTTCATCACCGCGAACCAGCAGGCGACATAGAGCGGGTTGTTGGGCGCGCGCAGCAGCACGCGGTTGCCGGGCCGCACGCCGAGATCGTCGACCAGCACGTGGGCGATGCGGTCGGCGAGCTCGCGCAGCTCGCCGTAGCTCCAGCTCCGCTCGGCGGTGCGCAGGGCCGGGCGGTCGGGGAAGCGCTCGGCCTGCCGGTCAAGGAGCTCGCGCGCGCAGTTGAGCCGGCGCGGATAGGCGCGCAGCTCGGGCAGGGTCGTGAAGTCGAGCAGCGGCCATTCGGCGGGCGGCGGCAGGCGGTCGCGGGCGAAGCTGTCGATATGGGCGGACGGTTCAAGCATGATGCACCTCGCGGCGCGCCTTCACCGCCTCCACCGGCGGCGGCATGGCGACGCGCAGCACGTTGCTGGGGGCGCTGGCGCGGCCGGCGGCGTCGTAGGCGCGCACGCAGTAGCGGTAGCCGACGCCGCCGAGCACGTTGCGGTCGGCGAATTTGGGCGACTTGACGGCATCGACCACGCCGGCGCCGCCGTCATCCTCGGCGCGATAGACGTCGTAGCCGGCGACCGGGCCGCCCTCGGCGCTCGTCCAGGTCAGCCGGATGGCGCCCCTTTCGATGCGCGCGGCGAGCCCGGCGCCGCCGGGCGGCCAGCGCGGGCCGTCGCCGTCGGCGCGCTCGCGCTGCGCCTGGCGCGCGCCCTTCGGCCAGAGGAAGCAATGCACCTCGCGGAAGTTCTCGTCGAGCTGCTTGCAGACGTTGCAGTAGATGCAGCGCAGGATGCGGTCGGCGCGGCCCTGCTCGACCTTGCGCACCCAGTCGGGGTCGGTGAGGAGCTGGCGCGCCATGCCGATCAGGTCGGCGCGGCCTTCGGCGAGCAGGCGCTCGGCCTCGCCGGGCTCGCTGATCTTGCCGACCGAGACCACCGGCACCGCGTAGCCCTTGGCGTTGATGTAGTCCTTGATGCCGGCGGCGAGATCGGCGTGCGGCAGCGGCGGATACCAGTCGCCCGGCATGCAGCGGTCGCCCGAATAGCCGGTATAGGGATAGAGCGGCTGGCCCGGCCGGTGGACCGCGTCCTCGAACTTGCCGCCGACCGAGAGCGATATGTAGTCGACGCCGAGCTGGGCCATGCGCAGGCCGATGCGCTTGGCGTCCTCGAGCGTGTAGCCGTCCTTGATCGCCTCCTCGGCGAGATAGCGCACGCCGACCGGGAAGTCGGCGCCGACGCGCCGGCGCACCTCGGCCATCACCCGGCCGAACAGGCGCAAGCGCCCTTCCAGCGTGCGGCCGTCGTAGTCGTCGCGGCGCGGGTTGCGGCGCGACAGGAACGAGGCCAGCGTGTAGGCGTGCGCCGAGTGCAGCTCGACGCCGTCGTAGCCGGCGGCGCGCGCCCGCGCCGCCGCCTCGCCGAACTGGACGACGATGCGCTCGATGTCCTCGGTCGTCAGCGAATCGATGGTCTGGCGCCAGCCCGAGCGCGCCACCTTCATGAAGTGGATGACCTGCGGCACGATGCGGCTGTCGGAGACGGCGCGCACGCGCCGCACCAGCTCGGCGTGGCCGGCGATGAAGGCGTCGTCGGAAAGGCGCAGCAGCGGCCCCGACTTGGCGCCGTGCACCGCCGTCGCCTCGACCACGATCAGGCCGACATGGCCCTCGGCGTAGCGCACGTAGCGCTCGATCACGTCCTGGTTGACGAAGCCGTCCTCGCCCGAGAGGCGGGTCACCATCGCCGGCACGACCACCCGGTTGGGCAGCACCATGCCGTTGATGGCAAGCGGCTCGAGCAGCTTCATCGCCCGGCCTCGCTTGCCTTCCCGCCCGCCGCGAGGCAGCGCGGGCAGAGGCAGGCGGCGGCGGCGCCGGGCACCGGGCGCCGCGGCGGCTCGGCCTTGCACCAGCAGTCGCCGTCGGGGTCGCAGGCGAAGCGCGCGCCGCAGCGCGGGCAGACGGCCCGCGCCTCGGCCGGCGCCTGCGGCCCGGCGCTCATCCCGTCGCACTCCGATTGAAGGCCTGCAGGGTCTGGCCGGCGATCACCAGCTTGTTGATCTCGGTGGTGCCCTCGTAGATGCGCAGCGCCCGGATCTCGCGGTAGAGCCGCTCGACCATGCCGCCCGAGACCACGCCCATGCCGC
>CAYTWJ010000135.1:0-8407 GCA_964442055.1 uncultured Rhodospirillaceae bacterium
ATCAATAAACACAATATCCCTAAACGACGCACATCCAAACTTTGCCGTCAGAGGCTCTGGTCGACATGCTCAAGACCGCCGGCCTCGACGTGCGCATTGCCGAGGACGTCACGCCTGCCTATCTGCGGCAGGCAACGCTTGGCCTCGCCCGGATCGAGGCGTCGCTGGCCGCGTTCGCGGGCCAGGCGCCGGCGAACGCGCGTTCCATGCTGGCGCGCGAGCTCGCCGTCTGGCTGCGCCGCATCGAGCTCCTGCGCGACGGCAGCCTCCAGGTGCATCGCTTCCACGCGCTGAAGACCGGCAACGGCAAGTTGATGTCGAACTGGTAGGCCGCCGGCCGCCGGTTGACTCGCATCGCCGCGCCGGCAACGGCTGGGCTCGATCCGAGGAACCCGGGCCCCCGACATGTCCGCCGCCAGAACCGCCGACGCCATCCACATCGTCGCGCTGCTTTGCCTGACCTACATGCTGAGCCAGTTCTACCGCTCGGCGAATGCGGTCATCGGCCCCGACCTGATGCGCGATCTCTCGCTGCAGGCGGACGATCTCGGCCTGCTCACCGGCGCCTTCTTCATCGTCTTCGCGGCCTGCCAGATCCCGGCTGGGCTGCTGCTCGACCGCTACGGGCCGCGCCGGGTGATGAGCGCGACGATGGCCTTCGGCGTGGCCGGCGCGGTCGTCTTTGCCCTCGGCGACGATTTGGCGCAGCTCACCGCCGGGCGCATCCTGCTCGGCATCGGCTCGTGCGCGCTGCTGATGGGGCCGCTGGTCGTCTTTTCGCGCTGGTTCGCGCCGTCGCGCTTCGCCACCGTGTCGTCGGTGCTGCTCGGCGTCGGCACCGCCGGCAGCCTGGGGGCGACGGCGCCGCTCGCGCTCGCCGCCGAGAGCATCGGCTGGCGCGGCGCCTTTCTGGTCATGGCCGCCCTCACCGCGCTGCTGGCGGCGCTGGTCTACCTGTTCGTGCGCGACGCCCCGCCCGGCCATGCGCTGGAGCGGCACGCGGGCGAAAGCCTCGGCGACAGCCTGCGCGGTCTCGCCGAAGTCTTCCGTAATCCGCGGCTGCCGCGCGTCTTCGCCATGAACCTCACCGCCTACGGCGTGCTGATCACGGTCCTCGGCCTGTGGGGCGGGCCCTACCTCAACGACGTGCACGGACTGGACGGACCGGGACGCGGCAATGTGCTCCTGGTGATGGCCGCGGCGAACGTGGTCGGCTACTTCGTCGTCGGCCCGCTCGACCGGCTGTTCGACACCCGCAAGCGCCTGGTTCAGATCGGTTCGGCCGTCACCATCCTGCTGCTCTTGGTGCTGGCCCTGGCGCCGGCATTGACGCTGTGGCAGGTGACGGTCCTCTTCGGCCTGCTCGGCCTGGCCGGCGGCCACATGGTGATGGTCGTCGCGCACGGCCGGGCGATCTTTCCCGACCGCCTGGTCGGCCGCGGCATGACGACGCTCAACATCGGCACGATGGGCGGCGCGGCGCTGATGCAGATCGTCACCGGCTACGCCGTCGAGGCGATGACCCCGGCCGGCGCGGCGGCGCCGGAATCGGCCTACCGGCTCGCCTTCGGCATCCTCGCCGCCATCCTGATCGTGGCCCTCGCCGTCTACAGCCCGATCGACGATGCCCGACCGAGCCAGGCGGCGCGGTGACCCCACTTGCCAGCGCTACGCGGGGACGCTAGGGGATGACGATGCGTCTCGACGACCTGCCGACCCCCGCCCTGGTTCTCGATCGCGCCGTGCTGGCACGCAACCTCGTCCGCATGCGCGACCGCGCCGCCCGCCTCGGCGTCCGTTTGCGGCCCCATCTCAAGACCGCCAAGTCGGCCGACGTCGCGCGCCTCGCGCTCGGCGATGGCGGCGACGGGATCACCGTCTCGACCCTGGCCGAGGCCCGCTACTTCCTCGAACGCGGCTTCCGCGACATCATTTACGCCGTCGGCATCGCGCCGGCCAAGCTCGACGAGGTCGCCGCCTTGCGCCGCCAGGGAGCCGATCTCGCCATCGTCACCGACGACCTCGAGGCGGCGCGCGCGGTGGCCCGGCGCGGCGCCGAGCTCGGCACCGTCTTTCCGGTGCTTGTCGAGATCGACAGCGGTGCCGGCCGCGCCGGTGTCGATCCCGCTGGCGGGGAGTTGGTCGACATCGGCCGTGTGCTTGCCACAGGGCCCGGGGCCGAGCTGCGTGGTGTCCTCACCCACGCCGGCCACAGCTACCGCTGCGCCGGGCCGGCGGAGATCAGGGCCGTGGCCGCGCAGGAGCGCGCCGAGGCGGTGCTCGCCGCCGACCGCCTGCGCCAGGCCGGGCTGCCCTGCCCGGTGGTGAGCGTCGGCTCGACGCCGACCGCGCTGTTCGCCGAACGGCTCGACGGCGTCACCGAGATGCGGCCCGGCGTCTACATGTTCATGGACCTGTATCAGCAGAGCCTGGGCGTCTGCGACGAGGCGGACGTCGCGGTTTCGGTTCTCGCCTCGGTGATCGGCCACCGCGCCGATCGCGGCCGCCTGCTGGTCGATGCCGGCGCCCTGGCGCTGTCGCAGGACGGGTCGTTGCCCGGCTTTGGGCGCGTCGCCGGGCGTGCGCTCGCCGTCGCCAAGGTCAACCAGGAACACGGCTTCGTCGAGCCGCTCGCCGGGGCGGCGGCGGTCGACCTGCCGGTGGGCAGCCGGCTGCGGCTGCTGCCCAACCATGCCTGCATGACGGCAGGGATGTACGACCGCTACCACGTCGTCGACGGCGGCGACGAGGTGGTTGCGGTGTGGGAACGCTGCCGCGGCTGGTGACGGCGGCGCCGGTCAGGCCACCGACAGTCCGTCGTCGGCGGTGATGATCGCGCCGTTGATGAAGCGCGAGGCGTCGGAGGCGAGCAGGAGCAAGAGCCCGTCGAGATCCTCGGGCTGGCCGACGCGGCGACGCGGCAGCATGGCGACCAGCTTCTTGCCGGCCTCGGTCGCGAAGTAGTCGCGGTTGATCTCGGTTTCGATATAGCCGGGGCAGATGGCATTGACGTTGATGCCGTAGCGCGCCCATTCGAGCGCCATCGCCCTGGTCATCTGCACCACTGCCGCCTTCGACATGCAATAGACCGACAGCTGACTCAAGACGCGCAGGCCGGCGACCGAGGCGATGTTGATGATCCGCCCCGGGGTGCCGCGCTCGATCATGCGCCGGCCGACCTCCTGGGCCACGAAGAAGGCGCCCTTGGCGTTGGTCTGCATCACCTGGTCGTAGTCGGCGGGCGTGACGTCGACGATCTTCCGCTGGGTGCTGACGCCGGAATTGTTGACCAGGATGTCGATCGGGCCGAGCTCGGTCTCGGCGGTTTCCACCGCGTGCTTGACGCTCTCGACATCGGTGACGTCGAGCCGGATCGGCATGGCGCGGCCGTCGAAAGCGGCGATCTCTTCGGCCAGCGCACCGAGGCGGTCGGTGCGGCGGGCGGCAAGGGCGACCCGGGCACCGGCCCGCGCGAGGACCACGGCGAAACGATGGCCGAGCCCCGACGAGGCTCCGGTGACGAGGGCGGTCTTCCCGTCCAAACGAGGTATGGCCGTCATGGTCGGACTCCAACTGATTCCCCCGGGGCATCCGGGCGATAAGTTTGTGCTTCCAAACGGGTTTTCGGCGCGATCAGCCCGTTCGGATTACACGTTTTGTTAACAAAGAACACCTAGCTTAGGCGATGAGGAGCGAACCGCAGAGAGAATTTCTGGAGAGACCCGACATGGCCAGCCCCGCCCTCGGCACGATGAACCCGGCCGGCTCGATGAAGCCGGCATCGACTGGCGAACGCTTTTCGGTCGCACGTTTGCTTGGCCTGCGCCGGGGCGTTGCCGATGACATCGCTCCCGGCCAGTATTTCAAGCAGCGCGACGATTCGGTCTGGGAAGTCGTCCGGATGGTCAATTTCCAGATTCATCCCATTCCCCATGTCGAGCTGGTCAAGATCCACCCGGTCAAGTCGGAAGGCACGACGAACCGCAAGATCATCTCGGTGGACGCGTTGCGCGACCGCCGTCTCTACCGTCCCGAGCCCGCCGGCGCCTGGTCGGTCTCCTGACGCGCCCGCGGCGCGCCGCCATGGCGGCCGCGCCCGGGCCGGTTGAGGGGCGCCCCCCGGGCGATCGGCGTATCGGCGGCTCGCCCGCCAGCCCCCAGGGATTTCCAGCATGGTGTGCCGCGCCCGGATCCTGATCGTCGATCGTGATCCGGCGGTGCCGTTGCGCCTGCACGACAAGCTCAAGCAGCGCGGCTATCTCGGCGTCGAAGCGGCATCCTACGACGAAGCCCTGCGCCTGGCCGACGCCGGTGGCGCCGACATCATCGTCGTCAACCCGGCCAACGACCGGGGCAGCGACGCCGACCCGCTGGTCGTCGTGCTGAAGACCCAGCCGACGACCGCCGACATCCCTGTGCTGGTGATCGGCGGGCCGCCGGCCAGGGCCGATGCCCTTCTGCCCAAGGCGTTCGACGATGCCGAGTTGTTCGCGCGCCTCGATGCCTTGTCGCGGCTGGCGACGATGCATGACGAATTGCGTCGTCGTGCCGCGACCACGCGCAAGTACGGGTTCGATGCGCCACAGCCACCCCCCATGCCCGAGCATCCCGACGATGCGCGCATCCTCCTCGCCGCGACCTCGCCCGAGGCGACCGAGGCCATGGCGGCCGCCATCGGCCCCGACGGAACGCTGACGATCAGCGACGACGGCACCGACGTGCTGGCCCGGCTGGCCGGGGAGAATTTCGACGCGCTGGTCGTCGCTGCCGAAAGCGACTGGCATTGGGCCGCCGACATCTGCCGCGACGTTCGCGGCAACCCGAGGCTGTTCCATCTGCCGATCCTGGCGCTGGCAGGAACCGCTCAGGTGGCCGGCGCCGGCGCCCTGATCGACCGCGGCGCCAACGACGTGCTGATGCGCCCGTGGCAGGCGGCGACCGTCGGCCCGCGTCTCATGACCCTGGTCCGCCAGCACCGCTTCCGCGCGCGGCTGCAGGGGCTTTATCGCGAGGCGCGCCATTTCGCCACGTCCGATGCGCTGACTGGGCTCTATACCTATGGCTTCCTGCTCGACCATCTGACCAGCCAGGTCGATGACGCCAGGCGCTTCGGCCGGGAACTGACCGTCGCCATGCTCGGCGTCGCCGACATGGCGGCGTTGAACCGGGAATTCGGCTACGTGGCCGGGGATCGCCTGCTGCGCCAGATCGGCAGCCTGATCGGCAGCCTGGTGCGCGGCGAGGATCTCACCGCGCGCTACCGAGGCGCCGATTTCTGCGTCGTCCTGCCCGGGACGGGGCTCGAAGCCGCCCTCAACGTCGTCCGGCGGCTGGCGGCGGTGATCGAGCGCACCGACTTCGCCCTTCCCGGCGTCAAGGAGGCTGTCCAGGTGCGGATGAAAGTGGGTGCAGCGGCACTCGGGCCGGTCGACACTGCCGAAGGCCTGCTGGCCCGCGTCACTGCTACGATGGCCTGAACGCGACTCCCTTTCATCCAGGCTGCCGGTAGCGCTACACTGTCGGTGTGCTGATCGACATCGTCTCCGACACCGTCTGCCCGTGGTGCTTCATCGGCAAGCGCCGGCTCGAGCGAGCGCTGGCGCAGCGCCCCGGCCTCGCGGTGGAGATTGGCTGGCGGCCGTTCCAGCTCAATCCCGACATGCCCGAGCAGGGCATGGATCGGCAGGAATATCTGGCGTTGAAGTTCGGCGGCGAAGAGCGCGCGAGCCGCATCTACCAGACGGTGCGCGACGCAGGTGCCGGGGAAGGCATCGACTTCCGCTTCGACCTGATCCGGCGCACGCCCAACACCCTGGCCTCGCATCGGCTGATCCGCTGGGCCGGTTCGGCGGGCGTGCAGCACGACGTGGTCGAGCAGCTCTTTCGCCGCTACTTCGTCGAAGGCGCCGATATCGGCGATCCGTCGGTTCTGGTCGCGGTGGCTGAGGCGGCGGGCATGGACGCCGCATTGGTGGAGCGGCTGTTCGCCGAGGGCGCCGATGCCGAGCTTGTGCGCGCCGAGGATCAGGTGGCCCGCGACCTCGGCATCCAGGGCGTGCCCTGCTTCATCGTCGATCGCAAGTACGCGGTCTCGGGCGCGCAGGATCCGGAGATCCTGCTCCAGGTTTTCGACCTCGCGGCACAGGAAGCGGAAGCCGCCCTCGCCGCCCAGCCTTCCTGAGCTGCTGCTCTCAACGCTTTGCCGCGCCCGCCGGCGCCATCGCCGCGGCCGGCAGCGGCGCGGCAGCGATCTGGGCCAGCTCGGCGCTGAGCCAGGCGACGCCCTGCAGGCGATCCTCGGCCGCCGGCCAGTCGCGCATGTAGACCAGGTGATGGTCAGGGCGCAGCTTGGCGGCGCCGCGCTGGCGCTGGATGAAGTCGACGAGGCCGGCGGGATTGGCGAAACGGTTTTCGCGGAAGGCCAGCGTCGCCCCGCGCGGCCCGGCCTCGATTTTGGCCACGCCGGCGTCGCGGCAGTATTTCTTGATGGCGACGATCTCGAGCAGATGCTTGACCTCGTCGGGCAGCGGGCCGAAGCGGTCGATCAGCTCGGCGGCGAAGGCCTCGATCTCGGCCCGCTCCTCGAGCCGCGCCACGCGACGGTAGAGCTGCAGCCGGACACCCAGATCGGCGACATAGACTTCCGGGATCAGCACCGAAGTGCCGAGCGAGATTTGCGGCGACCACTTCTCCTCCTCGCCGGCGGCGAAGCCCTCGCCGCGGGCGGCCGCCACCGCCTCCTCGAGCATTTCCTGGTAGAGCTCGAAGCCGACCTCGCGGATATGCCCGGACTGCTCCTCGCCGAGCAGGTTGCCGGCGCCGCGGATATCGAGGTCGTGGCTGGCCAGGCTGAAGCCGGCGCCGAGGGTGTCGAGCGCCTGCAGCACGCGCAGCCGCTTCTCGGCGGCGATCGTCGGCTGTCGGCGCGGCGGCAGGGTGAAATAGGCATAGGCGCGCAACTTCGAGCGGCCGATGCGGCCGCGCAGCTGGTAAAGCTGGGCCAGGCCGAACATGTCGGCGCGGTGCACGATCAGCGTATTGGCGGTCGGGATGTCGAGCCCGCTCTCGACGATGTTGGTCGAGACCAGCACGTCGTAGCGGTTCTCGTAGAAGGCGGTCATCACCTCCTCGAGCTGGCTCGGCGCCATGCGCCCGTGGGCGACCACCGCCTTGACCTCGGGAACGTGCTCCTTGAGGAAGGCGGCCGCGTCGGGCAGATCCTCGATGCGCGGGCAGACATAGAAGCTCTGGCCGCCGCGGTAATGCTCGCGCAGCAGCGCTTCGCGCACCACCACCGGATCGAACGGCATGACGAAGGTGCGCACCGCCAGCCGGTCGACCGGCGGCGTGGCGATGAGGCTCAGCTCGCGCACGCCCGAAAGGGCGAGCTGCAGCGTGCGCGGAATCGGCGTCGCGGTCAGGGTCAGCACGTGGACGTCGGCCCTGAGCTGCTTCAGCCGCTCCTTGTGGCGGACGCCGAAATGCTGCTCCTCGTCGATGATCAGCAGCCCCAGATCCTTGAAGGCGATGCCCTTGCCGAGCAAGGCGTGGGTGCCGATGACGATATCGACCTCGCCGGCCGCGAGGGCCCGCTTGACCTCGCTCGCCTTGGCCGCCGGCACCAGGCGCGAGAGCTGCTCGATGCGGACCGGCAGGCCGTGGAAGCGCTCGAGGAAGGTCTTGAAGTGCTGGCGGCAGAGCAGCGTCGTCGGGCAGACCACCGCCACCTGCTTGCCGGCGAGGACGGCGACGAAGGCCGAACGCAGCGCCACCTCGGTCTTGCCGAAGCCGACGTCGCCGCAGATCAACCGGTCCATCGGCCGGCCGGCGCCGAGGTCGGCGACGGCATCGTCGATGGCGCGCGCCTGGTCCTCGGTCTCCTCGTAGGGAAAGCGGGCGCAGAACTCCTCGTAGAGGCCCTCCTGCGGCGCCAGCGTCGCCGCCTGGCGCAACTGGCGCTGGGCGGCGATCTTGATCAGCTCCTCGGCCATGTCCTTGAGGCGCTGCTTGAGACGCGCCTTGCGCCCCTGCCAGCTCGCGCCGCCGAGCCGGTCGAGCGCGACGCCGGCGTCCTCAGAGCCGTAGCGCGAGACCATTTCGATGTTCTCGACCGGCAGATAAAGCCGGTCGCCGCCGTCGTAGACGATCATCAGGCAATCGTGCGGCGCGCCCGACACCTCGATAGTCTGCAGGCCGTCATAGCGGCCGATGCCGTGGTCGACATGGACGACCAGGTCGCCCGGCGTCAGGGCCGCGAGGTCGGCGATGAAGTTCTCGGCGCGGCGGGTACGTCGCGGCCGCACCAGGCGATCGCCGAGCAGGTCCTGCTCGCCGATGACGGCCAGGTCGGGGGTCTCGAAGCCGTGCTCGAGAGGCAGCACCGCCAGCCCGGCCGTCGGAGCGGGCA
>CAYTWJ010000136.1:0-8379 GCA_964442055.1 uncultured Rhodospirillaceae bacterium
GGCAGCGGCGCGAGCGCCTCGCGCGCGCCGCCCGGCGCGACGACGACGCCCTTGCCATGGCGCGCCCACGCCCAGGCGGCAGCGGGCGTGTCGGCGACGGCGAGACGGCCCGCGATGCCGAAGGCCGCCAGGCGGCGGCGGAGATCGTCGGCGAGGGCCGCCTCGCCGCCGAAAAGATGCGCCGCGCCAATAATGTCGATGACGATGCCGTCGTCGCCGTCGACCGCGACCCACGGGCTATAGCGCCCGCACCAGTCGGCGAGGCGGCGCAAGGCCGCGGTATCGGCGGCCGTGTCGGCTTCAGCGCTGACCAGTTCGGGCACCAGCGCGCGTGCATCGGCAAGCGTCAGCCCTATGTGCAGGCCCGCGGCGGCGGCCGCTTCATCGACCGCCGTCAGGCGCACGCCGCCGGTGCCGGTCGCGACCAGGACCAGCGGCGTGCCTCGGCCGGGCGATCCCTCAGGCGACGCGCGCCGCAGGCGATTGGCCGGCCAGTGCGGCAGCCAGACGGAAAGAAAGCGCTTGCTCATCCCATTCGAGCCGCCACGCGGCGGCCCCGTCGCCTCCCTTTGGCATGCCGCCGCGGCAGCGCAAGAGCCGCACCTGCCAGGCCGGACGCAGCAGCCCGCCCGGCTCGGCGGCGATATGCCAGCGGGTCAGGGCGGCGCTGGCGCCGCCGCGCTGGCCGATACGCAGCAGCAGGGCGGTGGCGCCGCATGCCTCGGCGGCGAGCTGCAAGCGGCGGCTGGCGGAGAGGTCGGCAGCAGCGGCCTCGCCGACGACGACGGCGAGGGCGGCGCTGCGCAGCCCCTCCTCCATCGCCCACAGCACCTCGGCCGGCCGCTTCGCCTCGACCAGGATCAGGCGCGCCGCGGCCAGCCCGAACGCGGCCAGGCCGGGACCGTGCGGCAAGCCGCTTTCCTGGCGCGCCGCGCGCGAGCGGCACCAGAGCAGCACGCCCCCGGCACCGGCGAGGCGGCCGGCGAGCGCGGCGGCAAAGCCGACCGCCGCCCCGTCGCCGGCGCCGCCAGCCACCTCGTGCAAGACGCCGCGCGGCAAGCCGCCCCAGGGCAGGACGGCATCGACCGCGGGCAGGCCAAGCGGGCAGACCGCCCCGCGAATGCCACCGCCGCCGGGAACGAGGGCGCGGATCTTCTCGCGCAGCAAGGCGATGGCGGCGGGAGCTTCGGGTTCGGCCATGCCGGCTCCGGAGATAAGAGATAGGAATTGTTTGTTCTTGTTTTGTTCTAAACAGAGAGCGATGCCGAGTCAAGGCGGCGAGTCGCGGCCTGCCTTACACCGTGGCCGAGCCGGAATGCTTGGCGATCGCCTCGTTGAGGGTCTTGACCAGCTCGGCGCCGATCGCGCCGCCGTCGCCGGCGACGCGGCCCTTGATCACCGCCTGCATGGCGTCGATGTGCGACTTGACCAGCTCGACCTGGTTGTCGGAGATCGAGCCCTCGCGCGCCGAGGTGAAGTCGTAGAGCGAGCTGCCGAAGGTCGAGATCAGCGGATAGCCGAAGGTGCCGCCCTGCCCCTTCATCTCGTGCGCCACCTGGGCGATGCGGGCGAAGTTCGGCGTGCGCAATTCCGGCGGGCGCCCGCGCGCCACGTCGAGCTCCTGGTAGAGCTGCGCGATGTAACGGCCGACCCAGTCGGGATAGTCCTCGGCCATCTTCTTGAACTCGGCCTCGGCGCGCTCCAGCGCCTCCTTGGCGATGCCGCCGCCACCGCCGCCGAGCCCGCCTACCTTGTCCTTGAGGCGGTTGCGCAGCCGATAGAAGCGCACGAGGACGCGCTTCTTGCCCTCAGTCATAGACGATTTCCACTTCCGGGCTGTCGTCGCTGAGCCGCCGCCGGTCGCGGTCGGCGAACACCGACTGGTGGCGGCGCCGGTCGGGACCGAAATAGTCCGAGGTATGCACGAACTGGCGCGGCTTCTCGATCACCTGCAGCAGCCGCTGCGCCACCATGTCGACCGAATAGGGCTTGGCCATGAACTCGCTGACGCCGAGGTCGCGCGCCTCGGCGACGCGCGGCCGGTCGGCATAGCCCGACACCATGACGAAGGGAATGAAGCGGTTGGGGCTTTCCTTGTGCCGGCGCACCCAGCGCAGCAGCATCATGCCGTCGACCGGCGACATCTGCCAGTTGGAGAAGATGGCGTCGATCGCCATCACGCCGGCCTTCATCGGGTCGATCGCCATCAGCCGCAGCACGTCGATCGCCTCGCCGCCATGCGCCGCGGTCTTGACCGTGCCGACGCCCAGCGCCTTCAGCGCCATGGTCAGCATCGAGCGCATGTAGTTGTTGTCCTCGACCACGAGGATCGAAAGGCGCTCGAGATTCAGGTCGGCCATCCCCCATCCCCGCCCTGCCCGCCTCGGACCTTTCTATCGGAGCGCGCGGCAGCGGACAACAACTCCCGCGCTCACTCGGCGGCGGTGCGGCGGGCGGCCTTGCGGCGCACCGCGGTGGCGCCGTCATCGACGGCTCCGGCCGAATCGAGCACAACGCCGAAGCGCTCGGCCGCCTGCGCCGGGCTGTAATAGCCGCGCGCCACGTCGTCCGCGACCCGTGCCGGATCGCGGCTCAAGGGGTCGCCGAAGCCGCCGCCGCCGGGCGTCGAGACCCGCACGCGGTCGCCCGCCTTGAGCCGGATGTCCTGGTCCTTGCTCAAGTGCGGCGGGCGGTAGAGGCGGCCGCCCCGCTCGATCGCGACGCGGTTGACGCCGCCGTCGCCGCCGCCCAGCGCGCCCTGCGGCCCGACCCGCCCGTGATCCATGACCATCGAGGCGCGGGCCTCGCCGCGGCGCAAGGCGACCGTGTAATTGACGCCGAAGCCGCCGCGCCAGCGCCCGGCGCCGCCTGAGCCCTCGTGCAGCGAGTATTCCTCGAACAGCACCGGATAGTACTGCTCCATCACCTCGATCGGCGTGGTCTTCGAGATGCCGATGGTCGAGCAACCGTTGCTCAGGCCGTCGCCGGCCGGGCTGCCGCCGTAGCCGCCGCCGGAGATCACGTACATCACGTACGAGCGCTCGCGCTTGGGATCGAAGCCGCCGAGCGCGAAATTGCCCGAGGTGCCGGCCGGCGCGGCGAACAGCCGGTCGGGAATCGCCTTGACCAGCGCGCTGAACACCGCTTCCGCGATGCGCTGGCTGACCTCGGCGGCGCAGCCGGAAACGGGGCGCGGATACTTGGCATAGAGAAAGGTGCCCTCGGGGTCGACGATCTTCAGCGGCTCGAAGGTGCCGGCGTTGATCGGCACCTCGGGAAAGACGTGCTTGATCGCCAGGTATATCGACGACTTGGTGGTGGCGAGCACGCTGTTCATCGGCCCGAGGCAGGGCGGGCTCGAGCCGGCCATGTCGAAGACGAGCCCCTCGCCCCGCTTCGCGATCTTCATGCGAATGATCAGCGGCTCGTCGACGACGCCGTCCGAATCGACCACTGCCGAGCCCTCGTACTCCCCGTCGGGGATCGTCGCGATGCGGGCCCGCATCTGCTGGGCGGCGCGGCGGCGCAGCTCGGCGATCGCCGCTTCGACCGTGTCCTCGCCGTAGCGGTCGAGCAGCGCGGCGAAGCGCCTCTCGCCGATCGCCAGCGCCGCCGCCTGCGCCTTGATGTCGCCGATGCGCTGGTCGCTGATGCGGATGTTCGAGAGGATGATCGACAGGATTTCGGGATCGAGCTCGCCCTCTTTGTAGAGCTTGACCGGCGGCAGCCGCAGCCCCTCCTGCTCGACCTCGGTGGCGTTGGCCGAGAAGCCGCCCGGCACCATGCCGCCGGTGTCCGGCCAGTGGCCGGTATTGGCGAGCCAGGCGAACAGCCGTCCGCGATAGAAGAACGGCTTGACGAACTTGACGTCCATCAGGTGGGTGCCGCCGAGATAGGGATCATTGACGATGAAAACGTCGCCCGGCCGCACCTCGCGCGCCCGCTCGATCACCGCCTGGGTCGAGAACTGCATGGTGCCGACGAAGACCGGCAGGCCGAGCTCGCCCTGGGCGATCAGCTCGCCGCTGTCGCGGTGGTAGATGCCGTCGGAGCGATCGAGCGCCTCGGAAATCACCGGCGAGAAGGCGGCGCGGACGAAAGCCAGGTCCATCTCGTTGCAGACCTGCTGCAGGCCGTTCTGGATCACCGCCAGGGTGACGGGATCGAGGGCGGTCATGGCGCGCTCCCTTGCACCGCGACGATCAGGTTGCCGAGCCGGTCCATGCTAACGCGGTTGCCCGGCTCGATCACGATGGTGGTGTCGAGCTGCTCAACGATGGCCGGGCCGGCGAATTTGGCGCCCGCCGGCAGCCGCTCGCGGCGGTAGATCGGCGTCTCGCGCCAGCCGCCCTCGAACCAGACGCGGCGCGCGGCAACCTGCTCGCCCGCGAGCGTCGCCGCGTGCTCGCCTTGCGCCAGCGCGGCGAGGTCGGGCGGCCGGCGGCGGCCGATCGCCGCGGTGTGCAGGTTGACCAGCACGGCGCGGATTTCCGGCAGCTCGACCCCGAAGCGCTGCCAGTAGGCGGCTTCGAAGGCCCGCTGCAGCTCCGCGCGCGCGACCTCGATGCGGGCCAGCGGCACCGTCAGCAGGTGGCTCTGCCCCTGGAACTGCATGTCGGCGAAATGCAGGAATTGCAGCCCCTCGACGGCGACGCCCTCGCGCTCGATCATCGCCCGGCCGTCGGCGATCTGCGCCGCCAGGATCCGGCGCACCAGGTCGTCATCGAGCATCGGCAGCGGCTTGTTGACGGTGTTCACGTAGTCGTGGCGCAGATCGGCGACGACGCAGCCGAGCGCGTTGGTGATGCCCGGCCGGGCGGGGATCAGCAGGCGCGGAATGGCCAGCTCGCGCGCCAGCGCCGCGGCATGCAGCGGGCCGGCGCCGCCGAAGGCGAACAGCGCGAAGTCGCGCGGGTCGTGACCGCGGCTGAGCGAGACCATGCGGATCGCGCCGGCCATGCGGTCGTTGGCGATGCGCAGGATCGCCGCCGCCGCCGCGTCGGCGTCGAGGCCGAGCGGCCTGCCGATGCGCTCGCCGATCACCGCCCGCACGTGCTCGACTGCTACGCGCTCGCGCACCGCGAGAAGTCCCTCGGGATTGAGGCGGCCGAGCACCAGGTTGGCGTCGCTGATCGTCGGCCGTTCGCCGCCGCGGCCGTAGCAGATCGGGCCGGGGGTGGCGCCGGCGCTTTCCGGGCCGACCTGGAGCATGCCGGCCTCGTTGACGAAGGCGATGCTGCCGCCGCCGGCGCCGATCGAATGAACGTCGACCATCGGCACGTGGATCGGCATGGCGTATTCGAGCTCGAGCTCCGACGACACCTGCGGCACGCCGTCGCGGATCAGGCCGACGTCCGACGAGGTGCCGCCCATGTCGTAGGTGATGAGGTCGGGGAAGCCGGCGGCGCGGCCGGTGAAGGCCGCCGCCATCACGCCCGACGCCGGCCCCGACATCACCGTGTTGACCGCGGCTTCGGCGACGATGCCGGCCGACACGGTGCCGCCGTTGCCCTGCATGACCAACAGATCGCGCGCGAAGCCGCGGCCGGCGAGCTCGCGCCGCAGGCGCTCGATGTAGCGGTGCAGCACCGGCTGCACGGCGGCGTTGACGCAGGCCGTGGTGCCGCGCTCGTACTCGCGGTATTCGGAGAGGATGAGATGGCCGGCGGTGACGTAGGCGTTGGGCCAGACGGCACGGGCGATCTCGAGCGCGCGCCGTTCGTGCGCCGGGTTGATGTAGCTGTGGAGGAAATGGATCACCAGCGCCTCGCAACCGTGCGCCTTGAGCTCGGCCGCCGCCGCCCGCACGCCGGCCTCGTCGAGCGGCCGCACCGGCTCGCCGTCGGCATCCATGCGCTCGTCGACCTCGAGCCGCAGCTCGCGCGGCACCAGCGGCTCGAAGGCGCCGGTCAGGCCGTAGGGCCTGGGGCGCGTGCGCCGGCCGAGCTCGAGCACGTCGCGGAACCCGCGCGTCGTGATCAGGCCGACCCTGGCGACCTTGCGTTCGAGCAGCGCGTTGGTGGTGGTGGTGGTGCCGTGCACCACCGCCTCGACCTCGGGCAGCGCGACGCCGGCGGCATCGAGCGCGGCAACCACGCCGAAGGCCTGGTTGTCGACCGTGGTCGGCACCTTGGCCAGCCGCACCTCGCCGTTCGCCCGGTCGATGGCAATGAGGTCGGTGAAGGTGCCACCGACATCGATGCCGACGGTCAGGCTGGTAGCGTCGTGTGCTTGCGTCATCGTTTCAAATCGAGAGACTGGCCTCGCGCACGGCGGGATCAGCGCTGTCCGTCCTCGCCCTTGATCTCCGAAGCCTGCAACCCGCCGCTGCGCGCGTGCACCCGCGGCCCGGTGGCCATGGCCAGGATGTAGACGATCTCCTCCGGCCGCGGCGCGTCCGGCACGCCGACCTCGATGGCATCGAAGTGGCTGCGCACGTAGGCGGCGTTGACGTGGTGCAGCGGGATGTCGATCCGCCCGCCTGTCGCCACGACCTTCGTCGTCGAGGGCACGATCGCCTTGGCACCCCCCAGCACCTCGCGCATGCTGTAGCCGCCCGGCGCGTGCCAGAGTGCGCCGTGCTCGAGCTCGCCGGCGGTGCCGATGATGGTGCCCTTGCCGTAGGCCTCGATGTGCCTGGGGTCGCCGCCGAGGGCGGCCAGCAGACGGCGCGCCAGCTCGAGCCCGACCGGCTTGAGCGCCTCCATCATCGGCAGGATGTCCGGCACGTAACGGCCGGCATAGGGGTTGCGCAGCACCGCCGCGGCCGCGCCGCGCCGTGGCGACACCGCCGGCGGCGGGCCGCCCTCGTGACGGATCTCCTCGGTCATCACCATGATCTTGCGAATGTCGATCAGCTCCATGCACGAACCTCCGCTGCGGGCAATGCTGTTGCCGCTGCTCCGACCGTCCGCACCTGTCCCTGCAGGGCCAGAAATGCCGCCTCGATCAGGCCGCGACGCCGCATCGCCGCCGCCGTGGCGACGCCGGCATCGAGCGCCGCCGCCACCGCCGCTTCTGGCAGCGGCCCGACCGCGACGGTCACCGGCAGGTCGCCGAGATCGCTGTCGTCGCGCAGCTCGCGCGCCGGCCGCCGCCGCACCGCCGGGTGATCGACATTGACCGCGTTGGCGACCAGCGTCGCCGCAGCGTCGGCGCCGGCGGCGGTCGCGGCCAGCACGCTCGCCGCGTCGGCGATGCCGAGCGATTGCGAGCGGCCGCGCCAGCCCGAGGTGGCGACGCCGCGCACCGGGTCGGCCGCGTCGATGCGGGCCACGGCGTCGATCAAGGGATGATCCTGGTCGGCGACGATGCCCGCGGCGAAGCTCTCGCCGGGGCTGAGGTGAAGCGCGATGTCGCCGCCGTTGTTGACGTAAGCCTTGGCGAGGCACCGGTTGCTGAGCATCGCCTGCATGATCTCGTCGGCGACGGCACCGGCCACCGCCGCCATCGGCGTGATGAACACGGCGCGATGCGGCCAGACCGCCTCGGCCATGCGCCGGGCCACCGGGCCGCGGAACAGCGGATAGGCCGGGCCAATCGGCGTGCGCAGCCCAGGCAGCTCCTCGACCAGCACGGCAAGAATGTCGGCGAAGCGGGCGACCGCCTGGCCGTAGGCGCGGCGCACCTCCTCGGCCGCGCCCCAGGCCTCGACGATCAGGTCGATCGGCCCGTGCTGCAGATGCAGCCGGCGGCCGTCGGCAAGAAGGTACGCGCTCGGCCCGTTCATCGCGCCGCGCCGCCGCCGATCGGCCACGGGTTGTCGGCGCGCCAGGCGCTGCGGGCGAGGCGCGCGCGCGTGAGCACGTCGGCGAGCGGCACGATGCTGTCGAGATGGCCGCCGAGCGCGGCGTAGTCGGCGCGGCTCATGGTGAACTCGATCGGCGCCACCAGCGCCGGTGTCGGCACGTAACCGAACGAGTTGTCGGGCATGCGGCTGACATCCACCATGTAGGTGATGCCGCCGCCCGGCCAGACATAGACCGGCGCGCCGCCGCTGGTGACGCGCGTCAGCGCGTCCTTGACCGAGAGCGTGAGGCGGACCGGATTCTCGGTCACGCCGGCGCGCAGGCTGCCGCCGGCGCCGGCCATGAACATGATCGTGCATAGCGCCGGCTCGCAGTTCTCGGCGATGCGCTCGACCACCGCGCGGACCGCCGCCGGCATCGGCGCCGGGCGCGGCGCGAGCGCCTCGTCGAGCACGAACCATTCGGCGTGCTCGCCGGTGGTCGAGACCATCAGCAGCCTGAGGCCCGGCCACGCCGTCTTCCGGTCGATCCGCTCGATGATCGAGAGCGGCTCGGAAACGTCGGTGCCGCCCCAGCCGGTGCCGGGATTGGCGACCTGGAAATAGCGGCCGGGCGTCGACTTGCGGCCGCG
>CAYTWJ010000137.1:0-1181 GCA_964442055.1 uncultured Rhodospirillaceae bacterium
CGCCATTTTTTCGACACGGGCGGACGTTAGCCAACGCGGTTAGCCTGGGATAAACTGGGGTCACAGCGCGTCGAATTGCATGTTTTTGGTGCGAGGTCTTCGTCCAACGGTCCTGATCCTGGCGGCCGCAGCCGTGACCCTGTCGGCTTGCGCCGAGCTGGCGGGGCCGGCGGCGCCGCCATCCGCCGCAGCGCCGGCGCCCGCGCCGGCGCCAGCGGCCGCAGCCGCGCCACCCGCCATCGTGTCGCCGCGGCCGGCCACCACCGCCCGGCTGCCCGAGGCGCCGCGTCCCGACCCGCCGCCGCTGCGCCTCGATCCCGGCGTGCTCGTCGGCCTCGATCCCGGCGATGTCGAGCTTGTCGCCGGCCGGCCGAGCGCGGTGCGCGAGGAGCCGCCGGCGGTGATCTGGATCTATCAGGTGCCCGCCTGCGTGCTCGAAGTCTTCTTCTATCGCGAGCTGAAAAGCCAGCGCGTTCTGGCGCTCGCCTATGCCGTGCGCGGCGACGACCAGAGCGAGGCGGCGAAACAGGCCTGCTTTGCCGCCGTCAGGGAGGAGCCACGTGGCTGAGGCGGCGGCCACGGCGGCGCGCGTCGTCCTGGTCGACGACGACGCGCTGTTCCGCGAGTCGCTCGGCCAGAACCTGCGCGATGCCGGCTTCATGGTGACCGAGTTCGACGGCGGCTCGGCCGCGTTCGACTATTTCGGCCGCGGCGAGGGTGCGGACGTCATCCTGCTCGACTGGAAAATGCCCGGGATGAACGGGATCGAGCTGCTGCGCCGGCTGCGCGAGGCAGCGGTCGAAACGCCGGTGATCTTCCTCACCATGCTCAGCGACCAGATCTACGAGGAAGCGGCGCTGCGCAGTGGCGCCGTCGATTTCGTCGACAAGTCGCGCAGCTTCAGCATCCTGCTCAAGCGGGTCGGCCTGATTCTCGACGGCGTCAAGGGAGCCCCGGCCGAGACGGAGAGCCCGCCGCGGCCGGGCGACGAGATATTCACGCTCGGTCCGCTCGAGCTCCGGCTGGACACCCACCGCGCCCTCTGGCGCGGCCGGCAGGTCGACCTGAGCCTGACCGAGTTCCGGATGGTGCGCTATCTGGCCGGGCGGCCGGGCGGGGACGTGCGCTACCGCGAGCTCTACGATCTCGTCCACGGCAAGGACTTCGTCGCCGGCGCCGGC
>CAYTWJ010000137.1:1191-8374 GCA_964442055.1 uncultured Rhodospirillaceae bacterium
GCGACGAAGGCTACCGCGCCAACGTGCGGACCTTCATCAAGCGCATCCGCCAGAAGTTCCGCGACGTCGACGACGGCTTCGAGCAGATCGAGAACTACGCCGGTTTCGGCTACCGCTGGCGACATGACCAGACCGGCCGCTGACCGCTTCGGCGCGCGCTGGGCCGAGTCGTTGTGGCCGAAGCTCGTCGTCCTGGTCTTCGTCTTCGCGGCGGTGCCGATCATTCTCTACCAGCATTTCCAGGCCGCCGACCGGGAGAAGCAGGCGCTGTTGATCCGCGGCGTGCAGGAGCAGGGCCGGATCGCGGCGGCGGCGCTGCAGCCGGTGCTCGAACGCTTCGACGCGTCGTCCTTGCCGACGGTCACGGCGGTGGTGCGCCGCATCGTCGGCGAGCAGCAGCGCATCCGCGTGCTGTTTCGGCCGGGCGAGATCACCGGCGCTGCCGGCTTCTACTACATCGCCTCCGAGCCGCCGGCGCCGGCCGAGACGGTCGAGCGCGAGCGCGCCGACCTGATCGAGACCGGCATCCTCGACCAGCTTGGCGGGGGGTGCGGCGAGAGCGGACGGTTGGCGGTGCGCTACACCAATCCGACCGGTCAACAGGAGGTGCTGACCTCGGTCAACCCGGTCGGCACCAAGTCCGGCTGCTGGGTGATCGTCACCGCCAGCACCAGCGCGGCGATTCTCGGGTCGTCGCTCGGCCGCCCCTACTGGCGGACGCCGGAACTGCAGGTGACGGCGGCCATCTATCTGCTGGTCGTCACCGTCGTATTGGCGCTGTTCCTCGGCATCTGGAGCTCCTTGCGCGGCTTCGCCCGCCTGGCGCGCGACATCCGCAGCGACCGCAGCGGCGGCGGCTCCTTCGCCGCCCTCAACCGGGTGGGCGAGCTCAGCGGCGTGGCCGAGGAATTCGACGCCATGGTGGCGCGGCTGCGCAATTCCGCCGAGGCGATCCGCTACGCCGCCGAAGAGAACGCGCACGCCTTCAAGACGCCGATCGCCGTCATCGAGCAGGCGCTCGAGCCGCTGCGCCGGTCGGTGCCGGCGAGCGACGCGCGCAGCCGGCGGGCGGTGGAGATGATCGAGAAGTCGGTCGCCAGGCTCGACGCGCTGGTCGGCGCCGCGCGGCGCATCGACAAGGCGATCGCCGGGCTGGTCAGCCCGCCGCGCGAGCCGGTCGACCTGTCCGCGCTGGCCGGGCAGATCGTCGAGGATTATGCCGAGCGCGCGTCCGGCCGCGCGGTGCGCCTTCAGCCCGAGCTCGCGCCCGGTGTCACCGTGCTGGCCAGCGAGGATCTGCTCGAGACGGTGCTCGAGAACCTGCTCGACAACGCCATCGGCTTCTCGCCGCAGGGCGGCACCGTGCAGGTGCGACTGGTCCGCACGGGTCGCCGCGCGGCGCTGGAGGTCGCCGACCAGGGACCGGGCATCGACCCCGTCCACTTCGACAAGATCTTCGACCGCTATTTCTCGCACCGGCCGCCGGCGACCGGAAGTGCGGGGGCGTCATCCGGCGGCAATTTCGGCATCGGCTTGTGGATCGTTCGCCGGAACGTCGAGGCGGTCGGCGGCGCGGTCGAGGCCGAGAACCGCACCGGCGGCGGCCTCGTCGTGCGGGTCTCGCTGCCGTCGGCCTGAGCGCCGAGGCGCGCGACCTCCGACATCGCATGCAAGGGCGTCCGGCAACGTATGCTTGTCGCTTATTCGTGCAGTTCCGTCCCGGCGCTCGGTCGGCCGCGCGAGAACGCGAGGCGGTGGCATTCGCGTCGGCGATGAGGCAATCTGCCGCCGCACGCGCCGTCCGTCGAAGGCGGCGGCGCGGCGGGACCTTGGTCAGGCCTTGCGATGAACCAGATTGTCACCGAGACGATCGGCCTTGATCGTATCATCGAGGCCGTGGAACAGGCCGCGCTCGGCAGCAGGGTGCTCGACCTGATGATCGCCAATCTTGTGCGACCGGGCTCGTTCCGCATGAACCGGATGATCCGGACGCTGGTCGACGAAGGCTATTCCTGGAATCTTATCGGCGAGATTTTCGACGAGGAGATGCCGGCCTTCACCGGCTCGCTCGATGCCCGCCTGCCGGGCGAGAACATCGTCTTCGTCATGCACTCGGCCAAGCGGGGCCGCTGGGCGGCGCTGCACCGCGACGAGCAGGGGCGCGAAGTTCTTGCCTGGGCGGCGACCGAGGCGCTGGCCCGGCGGCTGGCGGCGCTGAAGGCGATGCAAGGCGGCGCCGCGGAGGCCGGCGACGGCGCGTCGCCGTCGGCGGTGCCGGCCACCCCGCCCGCCGCGCCGGCGGACGGCGAACCCGCGGCGGGCGAGTGGAAGATTCGTTTCTGAGCGGCATACGGCAGCGGGAAGTGCGCATGCGATGGCCGAAACCATGCTGATCGACGAGGCGCCGATCGAGGTCGCCGCCGAGGGCCGGCGGCCCTATGTCGTGGTTCTGGGAAACGAAAAAGGCGGCTCGGGCAAGTCGACCACAGCCATGCACCTGATCGTCGCCTTGCTCCGGCTCGGCTACCGGGTCGGCAGCCTCGATCTCGACGTGCGCCGCGGCACGCTCAGCCGCTTCTTCGCCTGCCGCGCGCAATCGGTCCGGTCGGGCGGCGCAATACTGCCGATGCCGGACCACCGCGCGGTCGACCGCAGCGCCGCTTCCAGCCGCGCCGAGGCCGAGGCCGACGAACGCCTGCGCCTCGACCAGGCCTGCCGCGAACTGGCGGGCAACGATTTCATCGTCATCGACACGCCGGGCAGCGACACCTATCTGGCGCGGCTGGCGCACGCCGCCGCCGACACGCTGATCACGCCGATCAACGACAGCCTGATCGACATCGACGTGCTGGCGCAGATCGACCCGGTGCGGCGCGAGGTGCTGGCGCCGAGCACCTATGCCCGCGCGGTATGGGAGCAGAACAACCGGCGCGTTCTCGCCCGCCGGCCGCCGATCGACTGGGTGGTCATGCGCAACCGCCTGGCCCATATCGACGCGCACAACAAGCGCGAGATCGCCGGGCTGCTCGGCCAGCTGGCGCGCCGCCTTGGCTTCCGCCTGGCGCCTGGCTTCGGAGAGCGCGTCGTCTTCCGCGAACTGTTCCTGCGTGGCGAGACGGTCCTCGACCTGCCAGCCGATGGCGCGGCGAGCGCCAGCCATGAGGCGGCGCGGCGGGAAATCGCCGCCCTCCTGGACGCGGTCGGGATCGTGCAGCCGGCCGGCGCCTGAGCGCGGTCAGCGGCGCAATACCAGGCAATCCTGCTTCTTCGCCTCGAGCCGGGCGCACACCTCCTCGGCCTTGCTTCGGTCGGTGAAAGAGCCGATGCGCAGGCGATAGAAGGTGCCGCGCTCGTCCACCGTTGCTTCATCGACGGTCATGCCGTAGCCGACGAGCAGGCCCGGGAATTCACGCTTGAGGCGGCGCCATTCGCGCTCGGCGTCGGCGGCGGAGCGCACCGAGGCGAGCTGCACGGCGTAGCCGCCGGCGGGAACCGCAGCCGGCGCCGGCTTGTGGCGCGGCAGCAAGGCGACCTCGGCCCTGGCCGGCGCCGGGTTGGCCGCGGCCGGCGCCTCGGCCGCCGGCTCCGCAGGCGGTTCGGCCGGCGATTGCGGCGGCAGCGGCGCCACGCCGAGGTGATGGCTTTCGCCGCGCAGCGGGCCGCCGACGACCAGAAGCCAGCGCCCGAGGCTGTCGGCCTTGGCGGTGCCGATTGGCACGCCGTCGTCGAGCACGACGAGATCGAGCTGCGGCGCGGCCTGTCCGGCGATGAGGATGCTGCCATCGGCCTCGTTGCGCACCAGGTCGAGCGCGGGCGCGGACGGGGGTCGGTCAGATTCGGCGGCGTCGGCCGCCGTCGGGCGCGATGGTGCACTTGCCAGCTTCCCCGGTCCGAGCAGATACCAGCCGAGGGTCAGCACTCCGGCGAGGCCCAACGCCGCGGCGAAAAGCCCGACCGGGCTCGACAGCGCGAAGCGTCGGCCGCCGCGCGCGGCCGGCTCGTCCTCTTGTCGCGTCATCGCGCCGGCGATCACGACGCGCGATGGGCGCGGCATCGCGCCTGCGGGCGGCTCCCACATCTCCGCTGCCGCCCCCGGCGTGGTGGCGGCGACGGTGATGGGGTCGTCCTGGACGCGATCCTCGGCATGGCCGGCAGCTTCGCCGCCGCCTTGCGGCGCCTCGTGCTCGGCGGGCGGCATCGTGTCCTCGGCGTCAGGCGGCGTCGCCGGCGCGACCGAATCGCCTTCAGAGGCAGGCGGGGAATTGCCGCCGTTGCCCGCCGGGTCGGCCGGAACCGCACGGAAGTCGGCGCTCCGGCGGACATGGTCGGCGCGAATGCTCGCTGCCGGCGCGGCGGCCAGCGTCTCGCACGGTGCCGGTCCGATCGCCGCGCCGCCGGCTTCGTCGCCGGGGGCAGGCACGAGACCCGCCGGCGCGGCCGCGCCCTTGCGGGCGAACAGCGGACGGCCCGCGGCGGCGCTCATTCGGCGCCCGATCCGCCGGCGTCGAGGGCGCCCAGGGCGAGGCTGAGTTGCGGCCGCGGCGGCGGCGGCGGCAAAGCCGGCCGGCGCACGTTGCCGGTGAGGCGCTCCTCGAGATAGCGCCAGAGTTCGGCGATCTCCCCGGCCGAGCGTGCGGCATCTGGCAGTTCCATCGCCGTCCGGCCGTCGACCATGCTGGCGGCGAAATCGACGCGCTGATGCACAATGACTGGCGCCAGCATGCCGTGCTGCGACAAGGCGGCGATCGATTCGGCGGTGATGCGCGCACGCGGCACCGCGGCGTTGAGCACGAAGACCAGCGGCTTGCCGAGATGCTCGACCAGGTCGGCGGTGGCGCCGATCGAGCGCAGGTCGTGCGGGCTCGGCCGGGTCGGAATGACGACCAGATCGGCCAGCTTGACCACGTCGGCGATCTCCGCCCCGAGCGAGGGCGGCGTGTCGATGACGAGAAGGCGGATGCCGTCCTCACGCAGCCGCGCGACGTCGACGGCGAGATCGGCGAGCGAGGTCTGCACGAACAAGGGGGTCGCGGCGGCGCGGGCGTTCCACCATTCGGCGAGGCTGCCCTGGGGATCGGTGTCGATCAGCGCCACCGGCCCCGCGCCGGCCCGCTCCGCCTGCACGGCGACGTGGCCGGCGAGAGTCGTTTTTCCCGAGCCGCCTTTGCGGGCGGCGAACACCACGACGCGCATGTTTCCGTTTGGCCTCCCCGCACGGCGCCCGGTTCGATCGGTGGCGCCGGCAAGCTACGCGACGACGATGATGATGAGAATCACAAAATCTGGGAATCCTATGCGTCGAATTGACTAGATATCGAGTATGTGCCTGAAACGCGCCGTGGCTGTCAACCGTGCCGGCGAGACGGTTGCGTGACAGCAACCGACGCGCCAATTTCACTGAAGGCGTGACCGGCGGATAATGACTTGGCGTTCGAATCGCGCCGCCGAGCGCCGGACAGGAAGACGTGACGATGGCCGACGAGATGCGCGCCCTTTACGTGCTGCAGCACACGCAATCGGAATTCCTCGGTCCGATCGAGGACCATCTCGAAGGCCGCGGCATCCGCTTCCAGTACGTGCGCCCCTTCGCCGGCGCCAAGGTGCCGGGAACGGCGGCGCACGGCGACGGCCTGATCCTGCTCGGCGGCGGCCCGTGGGGCACGGCGAGCGAGCCGCTCTTGCCCACGCTGCAGGACGAACTGCGCCTGGCGCGCGAATTCCTCAAGCGTGGCCGGCCGGTGATCGGCTTCGGTCTGGGCGCGCAGATCCTCGCGCTGGCCGCCGGCGGCGGCGCCGAGCCGGCGCCGCTGGTCTTCGCCGTCGGCAGCGCTCGGCGGGTCGCCGCCGACGCCCTCGGCGGCCATTTGCCCGAGCGCTACCCGCTCGCCGTCTTCATGCGCGACCGGCCGCTGCCGCCGGCCGGCGCCCAAATCCTGGCGGTCGACGATGCCGAGCGGCCGGCGCTTTTCCAGATCGGCGACAAATGCTTCGGCTTTGCCGGCCATCCGGGCCTGAAGCCGGCCATCGCCGAGGATTTGATCATGGAATTCGACGACGGCCCGCCCGAGCCGGCGCGCGCTCTCGAGGCGCTGCGCGCGGCGCAGACCGAGATGCTCGACGCGCTGAGCGCGATCATGGTCGGCCTCATCCAGGCCACCGGGCTGATGCGGCCCTACGATGAGCAGGAGCTGGCACGCCGCCGCATGATCCCGATTCGGCGCGGCTAGGCCGCTTTTTTGGGCGTAGCAGCGTACCGCGCCGCGGGCCTTGCGAACTTTAGGAAACTCTAATATTGTGCGCCGAAACGGCCAACGGTAGTCAATCGATACTATAATGGCGTTTAGGGTGGGCCGGCCCGGGAGGACGAATGGCCAAGAAACTCGTCATCATCATGGTCAACACCGATCCGCGCCACGGCGAGGAGCTGGGCGCGCCCTTCTTCCAGGCCACCGTCGCGGCGGCGATGGACTACGAGGTCGAGGTGATCTGCACCGCCACCTCGGGCCAGCTGATGAAGAAGGGCGTGGCCGAGAAGCTGACCGTGAAGCCCGGCTCGCCGAAGACGGTCTACGACTTCATCAAGGATGCCCACGAGGCCGGGGTGAAGTTCTATTGCTGCTCGCCCAATCTCGACCTTTTCGAAATGACCGAGGCCGACCTGATCCCGGAATGCTCCGGCATCGTCGGCGGCGCCCACGTCATCGAGGAGGTGATGGAGGGCGATTGCAAGGTGCTGACCTACTGAGGGCGCCATGAGCCATCCGGGCGGATCGCGCATCCAGGAGCATATCGGCGACCCGGTCTCGGACGCCCCCTTGGTGCCGCGCGGCCAGCTCGAGGAGCTGTTCCACGACATCCAGGCCGACCTCCGCTTCGACCACGAGCTCAACGGCTGCCTCAATTGCGGCATCTGCACCGCCACCTGCCCGGCGGCCCAGTATTACGACTTCAGCCCGCGCGAGATCGTCCAGCTGCTGTGGACCGAGAATCTCGAAGGCATCTACGACGCCATGCAGGAGAAGATCTGGGCCTGCGCCCAGTGCTACACCTGCGCGGCGCGCTGCCCGTTCGGCAACTCGCCGGGCGGCCTGGTGATGATCATGCGCGAGGTGGCGATCAAGCACGGCATGAAGTCGGCGCAGGACGTGCTGCGCCCGTTCAGCCGCGTCATGCTCAAGCTGAT
>CAYTWJ010000138.1:0-3094 GCA_964442055.1 uncultured Rhodospirillaceae bacterium
TTCCACCACAGCGCACATTCGACGGCGATGCCGTCGCGCTCGGACTTGATCACGATTGGCTTTTCGATAAGCGGCGACTTGTTGCGGTCGAGATACTTGACGAAGGCCTCGACGCCGCCCTCGTACACCATCTCCTCGCGCTTCTCGACCGCGTGGCGCTGGTCGGACAAGACGATGCGTACGCCCGAATTGAGGAAGGCGAGTTCGCGCAGGCGATGCTCCAGCGTCGCCCAGTCAAACTCGGTCATGCTGAAGGTTTCTTTCGAGGGCAGGAAGGTAACCTCGGTGCCGCGCTTGCCGTTTGCGTCGCCGACGACCGCGAGCGGGGCCAGCGCCTCGCCATTGCGGAACTCCATGAAGTGTTCCTTGCCGTCACGCCAGATGGTCAGCTTGAGCGAGCTCGACAGCGCGTTGACCACCGAGACGCCGACGCCGTGCAGGCCGCCGGACACCTTGTAGGCGTTCTGGTCGAATTTCCCGCCGGCATGGAGCTGGGTCATGATGACCTCGGCCGCCGACACGCCTTCGCCCTTGTGGATGTCGGTCGGGATGCCGCGGCCGTCGTCGCGCACCGTGCACGAGCCGTCCGGGTTGAGCGTGACGGAGACCTCCTTGGCATAGCCGGCGAGCGCTTCGTCGATGGCATTGTCGACGACCTCATAGACCATGTGATGCAGCCCGGAGCCGTCGTCGGTATCGCCGATATACATGCCGGGGCGCTTGCGCACGGCGTCGAGGCCGCGCAGGATCTTGATCGCGGCGGCGCCGTATTCCTCGGCCGCCGGCGCCGGCTGGTGTTCCGCCGGGTCGGTCATGTTCGGTTGCTCCGTCTGAGCGCCGGCTCGTCCGGCACCACCCCGCCCCCCAGCACCGCGAAGAACTGCGCCCGCTCCTCGAGCCCGACAAACAAGGCGGGCTCGGTGCCGGTCAGCCAGGCCTGGCCGCCGAGGGCGCCGATCTCGTCGAACAGCGCCTGGCGGCGGACGCGGTCGAGATGCGCCGCCACCTCGTCGAGCAGCAGGATCGGCGGCCGGCCGCGCCGCGCCGCGGTGAGGCGCGCATTGGCCAGCACGATGGCGATGACCAGCGCCTTCTGCTCGCCGGTCGAGCATTGCGCCGCCGGCTGGTCGCTGGCCGCATGCCGCACCTCGAGATCGCTGCGGTGCGGCCCCTCGCTCGCCGTGCCGGCGGCGGCGTCGCGCCCGCGGTTGGCGGCCAGCCGGGCGCGGAAGGCGTCCTCGGCGGCGAGCGCCGGCATCTCGGCCAGCCAGTCCTCGACCACGCCGCTGAGGGCCAACCTGGCGCCCGGAAACGGCCCGCGCGCCGAGGCCACCGCGCCGGCCAGCCGGGCCACCTGCTCGCGCCGCGCCCAGGCCACGGCGACGCCCTGTTCGGCCATCGTCTCTTCCAGCGCGGCGAGCCAGCGGTCGTCGCCGCGGCCCTCGGCGAGCAGGCGGGCGCGCTCGCGCATCGCCCGCTCGAAGGCGCCGACGCGCCGCGCATGGCCGCGGCCGGCGCCGTCGCCGAGGCGGTCGAGGAAGCGCCGGCGGGCCGACGCCCCGTCGGCGAACAGCCGATCCATCGCCGGCGTGAGCCAGGCGAGGTCGACGAACTCGGCGAAGGCCGCCGGGCCGGTCACGGCCCGGCCGTCGATGCGGGCGACGCGGCGCTCGCCCTCCGCGTCGGCATCGCGCCCGTAGCCGGTGCCGAGCTCGACCGGGCCGGCGGCGCTGTCGAGATGCGCCGCCACCGCCCAGGCGCCGGCGCGCCCGCCGTCCGCCGCGCGCGCCACCTCGGCCAGCCGGGCGCGGCGCAGGCCGCGGCCCGGCGCCAGGAACGACACCGCCTCGAGCAGGTTGGTCTTGCCGGCGCCGTTGGCGCCGGTCAGGACGACGAGGCCGGGGCCGGGCTCGAGCCGGAGCGCCGCGTAGTTGCGGAAGTCGCTGAGGTCGAGCCGGCGCACGGCCGGCGCCGCATCCGCGGGGCTGGCGGCGGCGACGGCGGCATCGGCGGCATGGATCGCGCGGCGGGCCAGAACACCCCTCCCGCTACACCCGCATCGGCATCAGCACGTAGAGGGCGCTGTCATCGTTGCCGTCGCGGACCAGCGTCGGCGAGGCCGCGTCGGCGAGCGCGAAGCGGGCGTTGTCGCCCTCGATCTGCTGGGTGATGTCGAGGAGGTATTTCGAATTGAAGCCGATCTCCAGCGGCGCGGCGCCGTAGCTGACCGTGATCTCCTCGCTGGCATTGCCCTGTTCGGGGCTGGTCGCGGAAAGGACCAGCCGATCCTTGTCGATGGCCAGCTTCACCGCCCGGCTCTTCTCGGTCGAGATGGTGGAGACGCGGTCGACGGCGGCGGCGAAGGTCTTGCCGTCGACCTCGAGCAGCTTGTCGTTGCCGAGCGGGATCACCCGCTCGTAGTCGGGGAAGGTGCCGTCGATCAGCTTGGAGACCAGCGTCACCTCGTCGAAGGCGAAGCGGATCTTGGTGTCGGACAGCGCGACTTGGACCGAGGCGCTGGAGACGTCGATCAGCTTGCGCAGTTCGAGCACCGTCTTGCGCGGCACGATCACCCCCGGCATGCCGGCGGCGCCGTCGGGCAGCGGCATCTCGACGCGGGCGAGGCGGTGGCCGTCGGTGGCCACCGCCCGCAGCACCGGCACCCCGCCGGTCGCCGCGGCGTGGAGATAGATGCCGTTGAGATAGTAGCGGGTTTCCTCGGTCGAGATGGCGAACCGGGTCTTGTCGATCAGCCGCTTCAGCTCGTCGCCCGAGAGCGCGAAGCCGTGCGGCAGCTCGCCCGCCGCCATCACCGGGAAGTCCTCCTTCGGCAGGCAGGAGAGCTGGAAGCTCGAGCGGCCTGCGCGCAGGTTGAGGCGCTGCTCGGCGGCGGCGTAGGCGAGCTCGATCTCGGCGCCCTCGGGCAGCTTGCGGACGATGTCGTAGAGCGTGTGCGCCGGCACCGTGGTCGCGCCCTGCTTGGCCACCTTGGCCGGCAGCTTCTCGACCACCGCGATATCGAGATCGGTGGCGGTCAGCGCCAGGCTGGCCTGGCCGGCCTCGAGCAGCACGTTGGAGAGGATGGGAATGGTAT
>CAYTWJ010000138.1:3104-8374 GCA_964442055.1 uncultured Rhodospirillaceae bacterium
GCCGCTCGACCACGCTTTGCGCATGGCCGAGCGCGGTGAGCAGGGCAGCCCGTTCGATGGTCAGTTTCATGGCGCGGGTGGACGATCTTGCTGGTCGGTACGGCTCGACATAGGGTGCTCCGGCGGGCGCCTTGCCCGCCGCCCCGGAGCCGCCGCGGCCGCCGCCGGCCGCCGCCGCTGAACCGGGGGCGCACTATAGCAGAGCGCCAATGGCAAGAGCGAGAAAATCCGCGCCCGCCGGGGCCCTGCGGGGGGCTCTTTTCGCGGGTGCGAAAGGCCTTGAAACTGCGCGCCTATCGGGCCTTCTTCAGCCTTCCAGCATGCGCCGCAGCAAGTCGACGTCCTCGGCGAAGGCCGAATCGGATTCGCGCAGCTCCTCGACCTTGCGCACGGCGTGCATCACGGTGGTGTGGTCGCGCCCGCCGAACTTGCGGCCGATCTCGGGCAGGCTGCGCGAGGTGAGCTGCTTGGCCAGGTACATGGCGATCTGGCGCGGCCGCGCCACCGCCCGGGCCCGCCGCGCCGAATGCATGTCGGCGAGGCGGATGTTGAAATGCTCGGCGACGCGCTTCTGGATCTCCTCGATGGTGACGCGGCGGTCGTTGGCGCGCAGCAGGTCCTGCAGCACCTCCTGGGCGCTTTCCAGCGTCACCGGCCGGCCGACCAGGTTGGAATAGGCGAGGATGCGGTTGAGCGCCCCTTCGAGCTCGCGCACGTTCGAAATGATGCGGTGGGCGAGGAATTCGAGCACCTTGGGCGGGATCGACTTGGCCGCCCCGGCCCGCTCCGCCTTCGACTGCAGGATCGACAGCCGGAGCTCGTAGTCCGTCGGGTGGATGTCGGCGACCAGCCCCCAGCCGAGGCGCGAGCGCATGCGCTCCTCGATGCCCTCCAGATCCGCCGGCGAGCGGTCGCCGGAGATGACGATCTGCCGGTTCTGGTCGCACAGCGCATTGAAGGTGTGGAAGAACTCTTCCTGGGTCGTGTCCTTGCCGGCGATGAACTGGACGTCGTCGATCATCAGCACGTCGACCGAGCGGAACTGCTGCTTGAAGGCCATCGTGTCCTTGAAGCGCAGCGCCCGGATGAACTGGTACATGAACTTCTCGGCCGAGAGGTAGATCACCCGGCGCTCGGGATGGCGCAGGCGGATATGCCAGGCGATGGCGTGCATCAAGTGGGTCTTGCCCAGGCCGACGCCGCCATAGAGGAACAGCGGGTTGAAGGGGACCGTGTCCGCCTCGGCGACGCGCCGCGCGGCGGCGTAGGCGAGCTCGTTCGACTTGCCGACGATGAAGCTGTCGAAGGTGAAGCGCGCGTCGAGCGGCGCCGACAATTCGCGGTCGGCATCGTCGCCCGCTGCCGCCCGGCCGAGGGCAGCCGGCGTCGCCGGCACGGCGTCGGCCGCCGCGCGCTTCGCCGCGCCCCCTTTCGGCGCCGCGGCCACCGACGGCTGGCGGACCTGGATGCTGACGGTGCGCACGTTCGGCCGCTCGCCGCGCCAGAACTCGCGGATGCGGTCGGCATAATGGCTGCTGACCCAGTCGCGCATGAAGCGGGTCGGCACCGTGAGGGTGACCTGGCCGTCGTGCACGTCGGCCAGCAGCAACGGCTTCAGCCAGGAATTGAAGGTGGCGTCGCCGTATTCGGCACGCAGCTTGGCGCGCACGCGCTCCCACTGCTCGTCGTCATCGCGCGACGTGGCGGAACGATCCTCCGTCATGGCGGCGGCGCCCGGCCGGTTCACGACCGCCGCCGGGGCAGGCCCGCGGCCTGCCCGCCGAAGCGCGCGCCCCGTCGCCGGGTGCCTTCACAATCATTGTCGAACAGGGCGCCGACGGGCTGCAATGCCCGGCCGCCGGCCGTGCGCGGTTTCGTGTCTCTTGGCGAGAGGCCCGACACGGCAAGGACCGTCCCTCGCGCCGCGTCGGACCCGCCCACCGGCCTGCCACCTTGTCCGTTCGCCAGGCGCCCCGAGGCCATGTCGAACGAAACACCCGCGTAGCCCCGTGCTACCGCAGCCGCCCCACTCATGACGCAACGCCCCCCCCTGCACGCCGCCTGATTCTTATTCGTTGTTACGCTTGATGCGGCAATCGCCGCGGCGCCCCGGACATTCCGGCCAGACCCCGATTTCGCCGGGCCGCTTTCTGCTGGTGACGCCGTCGCTCGCCGATCGCAATCATGTTGTCGCGGACCCTCGCAAAAATGAAGCGACAATTTCTCTCTTTCGACGGATCGCACACAGCAACGCCCGCGCCGATCCGCCGCACCGAACTCTCTATTTGTCGAAGGAGGGCCTCCGCAGCCCCGCCGATCAAGTGAGGTCACTACAGTAATGCGACTCGGCTTTGCCGCGCAATAGGAGAGAATGTCCCGTGTGGTGAATCGGCGCGCGGTGTCGCATCATCGCAACAGAATCCGCGTCGCGCGCGGATGCGTCGATGCGCGCGCGAGAGAGACGATGCGCCGGCGCGCACGAACGCATCGCAAAACGAAAAAGAGCCGCGCTCCACGCGCGGCTCTTGCACGATCGAGGATGGCGACGGAGTTACGACGGCATCGCCATGACGCGCTGCACGAGGCGCGACAGTTTGCGCGACGCGGTGTTGCGCTTGACCACGCCCTTGGAAACGCCGCGGTCGAGTTCGGGCTGCGCCGCCTTGAGCGCGGCGAGCGCCTCTTCCTTCTTGCCGGCGGCGACCGCCGATTCCACGTTCTTCACCGCGGTGCGCACGCGCGAGCGGCGCGCGCGGTTGACCTGGGTGCGGCGCTTGGTTTGGCGGGCGCGCTTCTCCGCCGACTTGTGCTGTGCCATGGTTCGGCTCGTCTCTGATATCGCGGGGGTCGATTTTCGAACGCGCGGTTATAAACCCCGTTCCGCAGCCCGTCAACCAGCCGCTAGGGGGCGCCGGGAAGGCCGGCGCCGGCCGCCCCGCCGGAGGTTAACGGTTCTTGAAGGCGGGCTCGCGCTTCTCGACGAAGGCGGCCATCCCCTCCTTCTGGTCGGCGAGCGCGAAGCTGGCATGGAACAGCCGCCGCTCGAAGCGCACACCCTCGGCCAGCGTCGTCTCGTAGGCGCGGTTGACCGCCTCCTTCGCCATCATCACCGCCGGGCGCGATAGCTTGGCGATGCGGGTCGCCACCTTGATCGCCTCGTCGAGAAGCTGCTCCTTGGGCAGCACCCGGCTGACCAGGCCGACGCGCTCGGCCTCGGCCGCGTCCATGTAGCGGGCGGTCAGGCACATCTCCATCGCCTTGGACTTGCCGGCGAAGCGGGTCAGGCGCTGGGTGCCGCCGGCGCCGGGGATCACGCCGAGATTGATCTCGGGCTGGCCGAAGCGGGCGTTGTCGGCGGCGAGGATGAAATCGCACATCATGGCCAGCTCGCAGCCGCCGCCGAGCGCGTACCCGGCCACCGCGGCGATCACCGGCTTGCGGCAGCGCGCCACCCGCTCCCAGTTGGCGGTGATGAAGTCGCCCATATAGACGTCGGTGAAGCTCTTGGGCTGCATCTCCTTGATGTCGGCGCCGGCGGCGAAGGCCTTTTCCGACCCGGTGATGACCAGGCAGCCGATCGCGTCGTCCGCCTCGAGCTTGTCGACCGCATCGGTCAGCTCGTTCATCAGCGCGCCGTTGAGGGCGTTGAGCGCCTGCGGGCGGTTGAGGGTGATCAGCCCGACCGGGCCGCGGGTTTCGACGACGATGTTCTGGTAGGCCATGCCTCGCTCCTCGATTGCGGCCCGGGCGAACCGCCCGGGCCGGGGATGGGATTGCGGCCCGGGGGGGTGCCCGGACCGGGAATGAACGCCTCCGCCGCTCAGCGGGGTACGATGTCGAAGCGCACCGTCAGCGCGCCGTCCCGACCGCCGAGGGTAAGCGTGAGCCGCTCGCCCTCGCGCTCGAAATTCATGCCGCCACGCGCGCGCCAGCCGAGCTGGGGCAAGGTTTCGGCGTAGAAGCGGCGCACCGCTGCCGCCGCCACCTCGCCGAACGCGTAGGCCTCGACGATGCGCCCGTCCGGCTTGTCGAACAGCACGCCCGCGCCTTCGACCTCGGCCAGGCCCGGCATCAGCGGCAGGTCCGCGGCGGCCTTGAGAAAGGCGTCGGCGGCCAGCGCCGGCAGCGCTGCCGCCAGCAGCAAAGCGATGGCGACGGCGCGAGTCCCGGTCCGCAAGATGCTCAAGCGCGGCATTGGCGCAACCTAGCGATTTCGCCCCGACGGCGAAAGCGCCGCGCTGTCTAACGTTGGCATCGGCCGCAATAGAAGGTCGAGCGGCCCGACTGGACGAGGCGCCGGACCGGCGCGGCGCAGGCCGGGCACGGCCGCCCCTCGCGGTCGTAGACGCGGAAATTGGCCTGGAAATAGCCGAGCTCGCCCGTGGCCTGCACGTAGTCGCGCAGCGACGAGCCGCCGGCGGCGATCGCCTCGGCGAGCACGTCCTTGATCGCCGCCAGCAAATTTGCCGCCCGCGCGCCGCCGACCGAGCCGGCGAGGCGGCGCGGCGAGATGCCGGCGCGGTGCAATGCCTCGGCGACATAGATGTTGCCGAGGCCGGCGACCACCCGCTGGTCGAGAAGCGCCGCCTTGATCGGGGTGCGCCGGCCGGCCAGCGCCGCCGCCAGCACCGGCGCGGTGAAGTCGGCCGCGAGCGGCTCGGGGCCCAGGCCCGCGAGCAGCGGATGGGCGGCGAGCCGGTCGCGCCGGACAAGCGCCATCAGCCCGAAGCGGCGCGCGTCGTGGTAGGTGAGGCGGCTGCCGTCGTCGAGAACGAAGACGACATGATCGTGGGCGCCGGGGGCGGTGGCGCCGTCGATGAACAGCCGCCCCGACATGCCGAGATGGACCAGAAGCACTTGGCCGTCGTCGAGCTCGACCAGCAGGTACTTGGCGCGCCGCCCGACCGCCTCGACGCGGCGGCCGACCAGGCGTTCGGCGAAGCGCGGCGGCAGCGGCCGGCGCAAACGGCGCTGGCGCACGGTCACGGCGGCGAAGCGGCGCCCGACGAGGCGGCGCGCGAGGCCGCGGCGGACGGTTTCGACTTCGGGCAGTTCGGGCATCGGCGGCGGGCCCGGTATAGCGCGCCGCGCGCCGGCGCGCCACGGGCAAGCCGCGACCGTTGCGCCCGGTGGCGCCGCCGGAAGCGTTCCGCTATGGTCCCGCCGATGCAGGAACGGCCCGACGACGGCGACACGCATTTCGGCTTCCGCCACGTGCGGCGACGCCGAGAAGCTGCCGATCGCCGATGGCGCGGTCGACGCCTACACCA
>CAYTWJ010000139.1:0-8372 GCA_964442055.1 uncultured Rhodospirillaceae bacterium
TCGGCGGCAACATCTCGCGCACCGCCAGCTTCGTCGGCATGGAGCGCTCGGCGCTGCACCGCAAGCTGAAGTCGCTCGGCGTCTACAACGGCGAGCGGGCCTCGGGCTGACCGCCGTCGGCGACGGCCGGTCCTCAGGAAGGAATCCAGGATGAAGGTGATCGTTTGCGGCGCCGGCCAGGTGGGCTTCAACATCGCCCATCACCTGGCCACCGAGGGCAACGACGTGACGGTGATCGACCAGCGGCCGGAGCTGATCCAGAAGATCAGCGACCGCTTCGACGTGCAGGCGATGGTCGGCTTCGCCTCGCAGCCCGACGTGCTCGAGCGGGCCGGGGCGGCGGATGCCGACATGATCATCGCCGTCACCTATGCCGACGAGGTCAACATGGTGGCGTGCCAGGTGGCGCACGCGCTGTTCAATGTTCCGACCAAGGTGGCGCGCATCCGCAGCCAGGCCTACCTGCGCCCCGAATGGTCCGACCTGTTCGCGCGCGAGCACCTGCCGATCGACGTCGTCATCTCGCCCGAGATCGAGGTGGCGCGGGCGATCCAGCGCCGCCTGCAGGTGCCCGGCGCCTTCGACATGCTGCCCTTCGCCGGCGACCGGGTGCGCTGCATCGGCGTGCGCCTGACCGAGGATTGCCCGGTGCTGAACACGCCGCTGCGTCAGCTGACCGAGCTGTTTCCCGACCTCAATTGCGTGGTCGTCGGCGTGGTGCGCGGCGACCGCCTGACCGTGGCCTCGGGCGACGACCAGCTCGCCCCCGGCGACGAGATCTATTTCGTCGCCGAGACCGGGCATGTGCCGCGGGCGATGACCCTGTTCGGCCACGAGGAGACCGAGGCGCGGCGCATGATCGTCGTCGGCGCCGGCAATATCGGCCTCTTCCTCGCCGCCCAGATCGAGCGCGACCAGCCGTCGGTCAAGCTTAAGATGATCGAGGCGAACAAGCCCCGCGCCTAGTACGTCGCCGACCAGCTGAGCCGCACCGTGGTGCTGCACGGCGACGCCCTCGACGGCGAGATCCTCGACGAGGCCAACGTGCGCGCCAGCGAGGCGATCATCGCGCTCACCAACGACGACGAGGTCAACATCCTGGCCTCGCTGCTCGCCAAGCGGTCGGGCTGCAAGCGCGCCGTCACGCTGGTGAACAACCAGGCCTACGGGCCGCTGATCAGCTCGCTCGGCATCGACGTCGTGGTCAACCCGCGGGCGACGACGGTTTCCACCATCCTGCAGCATATCCGCCGCGGCCGTATCCGCGGCGTCCACGCGGTGCGCGACGGCGCGGCCGAGGTGCTCGAAGGCGAGGCGATGGAGACCTCGAGCCTGGTCGGGCGGCCGCTGCGCGACCTCGACCTGCCCGAGGGGATGACCGTCGGCGCGGTCGTGCACGCCGGCCGGGTGATCCTGCCGCGTGGCGACACGGTGATCGAGCCCAAGGACCGGGTGATTATCTTCGCCCTGCGGGAGATGGTGAAGAAGGTCGAGAAGATGTTCTCGGTCCGGATCGAGTTCTTCTGATTTCTGCGGAGGATCGCGCATGTCGCGCATCGCCTATGTCAACGGCCGCTACCTGCGCCACGGCGCGGCCGCGGTGCATGTCGAGGACCGCGGCTACCAGTTCGCCGACGGCGTCTACGAGGTGACGGCGGTCCGCGGCGGCCGCCTGGTCGACGAGGGGCCGCATCTCGACCGGCTGGAGCGCTCGCTGCGCGAGCTCGACATACCGATGCCGATGTCGCGCGCCGCGCTCGGTCACGTGCTGCGCGAGACGGTGCGCCGCAACCTGGTGCGCGAGGGCATCGTCTATCTGCAGGTGACCCGCGGCGTCGCCCGGCGCGATCACGCCTTCCCCGACCATGTCCGGCCGAGCGTGGTCGTCACCGCCCGCAACCAGAGCGCGGCGCGCAGCGACCGGCTGGCCGCGGCCGGGGTGAGCGTGATCAGCGTTCCCGACATCCGCTGGGGGCGCTGCGACATCAAGGCGGTGTCGCTGCTGCCCAACGTGCTCGCCAAGCAGCAGGCGCGCGAGGCGGGCGCCTTCGAGGCCTGGCTGGTCGACCGCGACGGCTTCGTCACCGAGGGCAGCTCGACCAACGCCTGGATCGTCGATCGCGACGGCAACCTGGTGACGCGCCAGCTCGAGCAGGCGATCCTCGGCGGCATCACCCGCCTGGCGGTGCTGGCTCTGTGCCGCCAGGAGAACCTGCGCATCATCGAGCGCAAGTTCACGGTGGCCGAGGCGCAGGCGGCGCGCGAGGCCTTCCTGACCTCGACCACCTCCTTTGTCATGCCGGTGGTACGCATCGACGGCCGCCCCGTCGGCGACGGCAAGCCCGGCCCGATCGCGCGGCGGCTGCGCGAACTTTATGACGCCTACATGACGGCGCCGCCCCAGGGCACGGCCTGAACGGCGGGGCGCCTTGTCAGGGCGGGGGCGAAGCCCCATGTCATGGCTCGGCGAAGCCCTTCGCCGCTGCGCCCCGGCGACGGGCGCGAGAGACAATAAGAGAACGATAACAATACGATAAGAAAGGTTCCTCAATGGCTACCGAAAAGCCGCAAAACGTGCAGGACGTGTTCCTCAACCACGTGCGCAAGAACAAGACCCCGGTCACCGTCTTCCTGGTCAACGGGGTTAAGCTGCAGGGGATCATCAGCTGGTTCGACAATTTCTCGGTGCTGCTCCGCCGCGACGGCCACGTGCAGCTCGTCTACAAGCACGCCGTCTCGACGGTGATGCCGGCCGGCCCGATCCAGCTCTTCGAGGCCCCGGCGGTGGAGGCCACCAACGTCAAGTGAACGGGCGGTCGCCGCGTTGAGCGACCCCGTGACCTCGCCCGGGACGTCGACCGGCCGCGCCTTCGTCCTTCACCCGACGGTCAAGGGCAGGGGCGGGCGGCGCCTGCCCGAGGCGCGGCTGGCCGAAGCGGTCGGCCTTGCCGGCGCGATCAACCTCGATGTCGTCGGCGCCGAGGTGGCGGCGATCCAGGCGGCCCGCCCGGCGACGCTGATCGGGCGCGGCAAGGTCGAGGCGCTGGCGGCGGTCATCGCCGCCGGCCAGGTCGGGGTCGTGGTGATCGACGCCGCGGTGACGCCGGCGCAGCAGCGCAACCTCGAGAAGGCCTGGCGCTGCAAGGTCATCGACCGCACCGGCCTGATCCTGGAGATCTTCGGCGCGCGGGCGCGGACGCGCGAGGGCCGCCTGCAAGTCGAGCTCGCCCATCTCACCTACCAGCGTTCGCGGCTGGTGCGCTCATGGACGCATCTTGAGCGCCAGCGCGGCGGCTTCGGCTTCCTCGGCGGACCGGGCGAGAGCCAGCTCGAGATCGACCGCCGGCTGATCGGCGAGCGCATCGCCCGCATCCGCCGCGAGCTCGAAAGCGTGGCCCGCACCCGCGCGCTGCACCGGCGCAGCCGCCGCAAGGTGCCTTATCCGGTGGTCGCCCTGGTCGGCTACACCAACGCCGGCAAGTCCACCTTGTTCAATCGGCTGACGGCGGCCCAGGTCCTGGCCGAGGACCTGCTGTTCGCGACGCTCGACCCGACCATGCGGGCGGTCGACCTGCCCGACCAGCGCCGCATCATCCTGTCCGACACGGTCGGCTTCATTTCCGATCTGCCGACCCATCTCGTCGCCGCCTTCCGCGCCACGCTGGAGGAGGTGCTCGAATCCGACGTGATCGTCCACGTGCGCGACGTCTCGCACCCCGACTGCGAGGCGCAAGCGGCCGACGTGCGCGACGCGCTCGCCGAACTCGGCGTCGAAGAGACGCGCCGCGAGGCGATGATCGAGGCGCTGAACAAGATCGACCTGCTCGACCACGATGCCCGCGAACGCCTGCTGACGCAGGCCGGGCGCAACGCCGATGTGGTGCCGCTTTCGGCGCTGACCGGCGAAGGCTGCGAGCGGCTGCTCGAGCGGCTGTCGCTCAAGCTCGCCGGCGCCCGGCGGGTGGTCGAGGTGACGCTCGATCTGGCCGAAGGCGCGGCGCTGGCCTGGCTCTACCGGCACGGCGAAGTGCTGGCCCGCACCGACGCCGACGGCCGCGCCCGCCTCAAGGTCGGGCTCGACGCCGCCGATATCGGCCGGCTGAACAAGCTGGTGCGCGCCGGCGACGCCATCACCCTGCACTGATCGACGGGCACTCGCCGCGGCTCAGAGCGCCTTTGCCCGCTCGCGCAGCACGTATTTCTGGATCTTGCCGGTGGCCGTCGTCGGCAGCGGCCCGAAGACGACGGTCTTCGGGCACTTGAAATGCGCCAGATTGTCGCGGCAGAAGGCGATCATCTCGGCCTCGCCCGGCGACGTGCCGGGCTTGAGCTGGACGAAGGCGCAAGGCGTCTCGCCCCATTTGTCGTCGGGCCGGGCCACCACCGCGGCCATCAGCACCGCCGGATGGCGGTACAGCATCGCCTCGACCTCGAGCGAGGAGATGTTCTCGCCGCCGGAGATGATTATGTCCTTGAGCCGGTCCTTGATCTCGATGTCGCCGTTCGCGTGCTGCACGGCGAGGTCGCCGGAATGGAACCAGCCGCCGCGGAAGGCTGCCGCCGTGGCCTTCGGTTCCTTGAGGTAGCCGAGCATCACCGTGTTGCCCTTGAGCATGACCTCGCCGACGGTCTTGCCGTCGGCCGGCACGGGTTTCAGCGTGCGCGGGTCGGCGACCATCTGCCCGGCGACGACCGGATAGCGCACGCCCTGGCGGGCGAGCTGGGCCGCGCGCGGCTCGGCGGCGAGCGCGGCCCATTCGTCGCGCGGCTCGCACAGCGTCGATGGCCCCTGCACCTCGGTCAGCCCGTAGATGTGGGTGACGCGGAAGCCGAGATCCTCCATCGCCCGGATCACCTTGACCGGCGGCGCCGAGCCGCCGGTCTGGATTTCGACGCGCTGGGGAAAGCGCCGCCGCAGCTCGGCCGGCGCGTTGATCAGCATGCTCAGCACGGTCGGCGCGCCGCACATATGGGTCGCGCCGTGCTCGGCGATTAGGCGGAAGATCAGCTCGGGATCGACGCGCCTGAGGCAGACATGCGTGCCGCCCATCGCCGTCACCGACCAGGGGAAGCACCAGCCGTTGCAGTGGAACATCGGCAGGGTCCAGAGGTAGACCGGCCGCGGCGGCAGCGGCCAGGCCATGACGTTGCCGACGGCCTCGAGGAACGTGCCGCGATGGTGGTAGACGACGCCCTTCGGGTTGCCGGTCGTGCCCGAGGTGTAGTTGAGCGCGATGGCCGTGCTCTCGTTCGCCGGCGGCGTCCAGGCGAAGGAGGGCGGGGCGGCGGCGAGGAATTCCTCGTACTCGATCCTGCCGAGGCGCTCGCCGGGCCCGCCGTAGAGCGGGTCGTCGACGTCGATGACCAGCGGCCGCCGGTCGAGCTGGGCCAGCGCCGGCCCGACCTGGGCGGCGTATTCGCGATCCGTGATCAGCGCCTTGGCCTCGCCGTGGCCGAGTATGTAGGCGATGGTTCGCGCATCGAGGCGGGTGTTGATGGTGTTGAGGACGGCGCCGGTCATCGGCACGCCGTAATGGGCTTCGAGCATCGCCGGCACATTGGGCAGCATCGCCGAAACGGTGTCGCCCGGGCCGATGCCCCGCGCGGCGAGCGCCGCCGCCAGCCGCTGCGCCCGCTCGTGCAGCTCGCGATAGGTGAACCGGCGCTCGCCGTGGATCACCGCCACCCGCTCGGGGTGGATCGCCGCCGTGCGCGGCAGGAAGGCGACCGGGGTCAGCGGCGACCAGTTGGCCGCGTTCGGCACCAGGTCGGCGAACAGCCCGGGGTTTCGGGCCGCTTTGACCGCGGCTCGTTTCGACCTGGTCGCCGCGACGCGCCGTCTCCCGCCGACCGTGCGCCCGGCCGCCCGCGCGGCGGACGGACGCTTTGTCCGTTTTTTCGCCATCGATTCCTCCCCCGTTCCGCGTGCGCCGTCGCTCTTCTGGGTTGTCGCGGCGCGACCATTCGCCTGTGGTTGACGCTGGAACCACCCCAATCTACGCTAATCCCAAGGTGCGTCGCCAGTTGCACGCAATTTGGCAACGCAACAAAGGCCGAGCGGCCGACGCAGGGCATGGACATGCCGCGGCGCGGCCGAAACGTCCAGCATGGGGAGGAAAATCGGATGAAGCGGACTCTATTGCCATTGGTATCGGCGCTCGCTCTGGTCGGCGCCTTCGCCGTCGCCGAGGGGGCCGCGGCGCAGGAGCGCGTGGTCAAGATATCGGGCTTCGGCGCCAAGTCGGGCGTCGTGCGCTCCTTCGGCGTCAACAGCGAGGCGGCGATGCGCGCCGCCGCGGACGAAATCAACAAGGCCGGCGGCATCAAGCTCGGCGACGGCGCCAAGGGAAAGATCGAGGTCGACTTCCTCGACGACCGCTGCAATGCCGAGGAAGGCATTTCGGTGGTGCGCCGCATCGCCTCGACGGACGCGCTGATCGCCGTCGGGCCGACCTGCTCGAACGTGGCCGAGCCGCTGTTCGGCATTCTGCAGAAGAAGGTCGGCGACGCCGGCGATACCGGCTTGCAGTTCCCGGTCTTCAGCGACGTGGCGATCAAGGTCGGCCTCGCCAAGATCTCGGAATGGGCGTTCCGCAACGTGCCGAACGAGATCGAGATGTACGGCGCCCTCTTCAAGTGGGTGAAGGAGAAGAACCCCGGCCTCAAGACCATCTACGGCGGCGTCGAGGAGGACTTCGCCCACAGCCGCGCCTCGTGGTACGCGGTGATGAAGGAGCAGGCGGCGAAGGCCGGCATTGAGGTGCTCGGCGAATCGAAGTGGCTGCTCAACGACACCAACTTCGCCACCCAGGTGCGCGAGATGAAGAAGGCCAACGCCGACGTCGTCGCCATCTCGGCGCACCCGTTCACGACCTGCGGCGTGCTCAAGGAGATGCAGCGCCAGGGGGTCAAGCCCAAGGTGCTGATCGGCCTGACCAGCTCGTCCAGCCTCGAGACGCTGCAGGGCTGCGCCCAGCAGGCGGCCGGCATCATCATCCCGACCAGCTTCGCGCCGGTGACGCCGGAGGCGAAGAAGGCGGCCGACCTGACCGCCAAGTTCAACGGCAGCCTCGACCTGCACAGCGGCGCGGCGTTCGAGATCATCCGCATCCTCAAGCAGGTGATGGAGGCGGAGAAGGTGATGGCCAAGCCGGACACGGTGCAGGCCGACCGGCGCAAGATCCGCGACGGGCTCGCCAAGCTGGCCGAGACCGACGGCCTGATCGGCAAGTCGAAGCGCACGCCCGACCGCGAGGCGATCAAGCCCTTCCTGTTCGTGCATGCGAAGGGCGCGAACTGGGAGGTCCTGCACAAACCGTCGATGTAAGCGGCGTGACGGTTTTCCGCCGGCGGGCCGGCTCTGAGCCGTCCCGCCGGCGGGGTGCCGGCGTTTTGTTTCGGCTCGGCGGGCGTCGCGGATGATCGATCTCTTGCAGGCGGTGGTCGACGGCCTGCTCTTCGGCACCACCTATTCGCTGATCGGCATCGGCTTCACGCTGATCTTCGGCGTGATGCACAAGATCAACATGTCCTACGCGGCGGCGTCGATCGGCGGCGCCTATTGCGGCCTCCTGGTGCTGGCGCTGGCGCCGCTGCCGCCGGTGGCGGTGTTCCTGGCCGCCTGCGCCGCGGCCGGCCTGATCGGCTGGGTCGTCTATCTCGCCTGTTTCCGCTTCATCCCGCTGGCGACGCCGCTGGCCACGCTGATGTCGACCGTGGGCATGCTGCTGCTGGTTGACGAGATCATCGTCCATCTCACTTCTGGAATGCCGCTGAGCTACCCGGCGGCCTACGAGGGGCCGCCGCTCGAATTCGGCGACTTCCTGCTGCGCGGCGATCTCCTGCTGATCTTCCTGGTCTCGGTCGCGGCGATGATCGTTCTGCTGGCTCTGCTCTACCGCACCCGGCTCGGCCTGGCGACGCGGGCGGTGTCGCAGCAGGCGGTGGCGGCGCAGCTCTGCGGCATCCGCCTGCAGCAGGTGAACGCGCTGACCTTCGTGCTGACTGGCGCGCTCGGCGGCGTCGCCGGGGCGATGATCGGCGCCTCCGTCGGCGTGCTATCGCCGCTCCTGACCCTGCCGCTCACCGTCAAGGGGCTGATCGTCACGGTGATCGGCGGGCTCGGCTCGATCCCGGGTGCGATCATCGCCGGGCTGCTGGTCGGCGGCTTCGAGAACCTGTTCCAGCAGCTGCGCGGCGTCACCGAGCGCGACATCTACGTGATGCTGCTCCTCTTCGCCTTCCTGGTCTTCCGCCCCGGCGGGCTCTTCGGCGGCGCGGCGCGCGATTGAGGGGGCGGGCATGGACTTCTATCTCGGCCTGCTGCAGATCATCGGCGTCCACACGCTGATCGGGCTGTCGGCCTACGTGGT
>CAYTWJ010000140.1:0-8250 GCA_964442055.1 uncultured Rhodospirillaceae bacterium
GATCGTGACCAAGAACTTCCGCCAGCTTGGCATGACGGTGCCGCTCTATCAGAGCCACGGCGTTGCCTCGAAGCAGTTCATCGAGCTCGCCGGCGCGGCGGCCGAGGGCGTGCGCCTGCCCGCGGCGGCGCTGCTCGTCGCCGAGCAGCTGCCGGACGGCGACAAGCAGAAGCCGGTCGTGGTCGGCTACAAGAAGGCCTACGAGGGCCGCTTCAAATCCGACGTCTCGACCTTCGGCGGCCACGCCTATGACGGGCTCTACATCTACCTCGACGCGGTGAAGCGGGCCGGCACGACCGACAAGGCCAAGGTGCGCGACGCCATCGAGGCGACCAAGGGCTATGTCGGCACCGCCGGCATCGTCAACATGTCGGCGAGCGACCATATGGGCCTCGACCTCACGGCTTTCCGCATGCTGGAAATCCGCAACGGCAACTGGACGCTGGTGAAGTAGGAGCCAGGCCGTCCGCCCCCGCGCTGGCTCGCGCGGGGGCGGGTGGCGGGCCGGCGCGATGAACCTTGCGCAGTTCCTTCAGTTCCTGTTCTCGGGCATCACCGTGGGCGCGACCTACGCCCTGGTCGCGCTCGGCTTCTCGATCATCTTCAACTCCAGCCAGGTGATCAATTTCGCCCAGGGCGAGTTCGTCATGCTGGGCGGCATGACCACGGTCTTCCTGCTCGCCGCCGGCGTGCCGCTGCCGTTCGCCATCCTGCTGGCGCTCGGCGCCGGCGTCGCCGCCGGCCTGGCGCTCGAGAAGTTCGCCGTCGAGCCGGCGCGCAACGCGTCGGTCGTCACCCTGATCATCATCACCATCGGCGCCTCGATCCTGATCCGCGGCATCGCCCAGCTCATTTGGGACAAGCGCTACCATGCGCTGCCGCCGTTCACCGGCGACACCCCGATCGTCGTCGGCGGCGCCACCATCCTGCCGCAGAGCCTGTGGGTGCTCGGGGTGACGGTGCTGATCGTGCTGGCGCTGCGCCACTTCTTCGGCCGCACGCTGCTTGGCAAGGCGATGCTCGCCACCGCCAACAACCGCCTGGCGGCGCAACTCGTCGGCATCAACGTCCGCCTCGTGCTCTTTGTCAGCTTCGGGTTGTCGGCGTTGCTCGGCGCCGCCGCCGGCATCCTCATCGCGCCGATCACGCTCACCTCCTACGAGGTCGGCATCATGACCGGCCTCAAGGGCTTCGCCGCCGCCATCCTCGGCGGGCTCGGCAGCGGCCCCGGCGCCATCGCCGGCGGCCTCCTGCTCGGCGTCGCCGAGGCGATGGGCGCCGGCTACGTCTCCTCGGCCTACAAGGACGTGATCGCCTTCGTCATCATCCTGCTGGTGTTGTTCTTCCGCCCCAGCGGCCTGTTCGGCGCCGCGCGCGCCGAGCGCGTATGAGCGCATTGCTGGCGCCGCGTACCGGCGGGCTGGCGGCGTTTGCCGCCGCGCTGGCGCTGCTGCCGGTGCTGCTGCCCAACGTCTACTACTACGACGTCGCCATCCTCGCCGGGCTCAACGCCATCGTCTGCATCGGCCTCAACCTGTTGATCGGCTACGCCGGGCAGATCAGCCTCGGCCATGCCGGCTTCTTCGGGCTGGGCGCCTACAGCTCGGCGATCCTGGCCGGCTCTCATGGCTGGCCGCCGCTGGCCGCGCTCGCCGCCGGGGTGGCGCTGGTGGCGGCGCTGGCCCTCGCCGTCGGTCAGCCGATCCTGCGCCTCAAGGGCCATTATCTGGCGATGGCCACTCTCGGCCTCGGCGTCATCATCTCGATCGTGATCGCCACCGAGGATCGCATCACCGGCGGCCCCGACGGCATGTCGGTACCGCCGCTCGGCGCCCTCGGCTGGACGATTGGGGGCGAGCGGCCGTGGTACTGGCTGGTCGCCGCGCTGCTGGTCCTCGCCGTCTGGCTGTCGCTCAATCTCGTCGATTCGCCGCTCGGCCGGGCGTTGCGCGCGATCCACGGCTCCGAGGTCGCGGCCGAGGTGATGGGCGTCGACGTGGCGCGCTACAAGCTGATCGTCTTCGTCATCTCGGCGGTGTTCGCCGCCGTGGTCGGCAGCCTGCTGGCGCACTATTCCGGCTTCATCACTCCGGCCAAGGTCGGTTTCTTCCATTCCATCGAGCTGGTCACCATGGTCGTGCTGGGCGGCATGGCTTCGACCTGGGGCGCGGTGCTCGGCGCGGTGCTGCTGACCGCGCTGCCGCAGCTCCTCACCGCGTTCAAGGAGTACGAGCAGATCGCCTTCGGCGCCATTCTCATCGGCACCATGGTGTTCATGCCGAAAGGCCTCTGGCCGACCATCGTCGGCCGGCTACGGCGGGGGCCGGGATGAGCCTGCTCGCGGTCGAGGGCCTGACCAAGGCCTTCGGCGGCGTGCGCGCCGTCGACGATGTCAGCTTCGCCGTCGCCCCGGGCACCATCTTCTCGATCATCGGCCCGAACGGCGCCGGCAAGACGACGCTCTTCAACCTCGTCACCGGCGTCTACCGGCCGAGCGAGGGTCGGGTGCGGCTCGACGGCCGCGACATCACCGGCTGGACCGCGCACCGCCTTGCCGCGCTCGGCCTTTCGCGCACCTTCCAGAACCCGCAGGTGTTCTTCAACATGACGGCGCTCGAGAACGTCATGGTCGGGCTGCACGTGCATTCCGACTGCCGGCTGCTGCCGGCGCTCCTGCGCGGTCGCGGCATGGCGGGGCGCGAGCGCGCCTGCCGCGCCGAGGCGGCGGCGATGCTCGACCGCGTCGGCCTCGGCGCCTGGCGCGAGGCCGAAGCCGACGCGCTGCCCTATGGCGCGCTGAAGCGGCTCGAGATCGCCCGCGCGCTCGCCAGCCGGCCCCGGCTGCTGCTGCTCGACGAGCCGGCGGCCGGCCTCAACCCGACCGAGACGCAGGAGATCGACCGGCTGATCAAGAGCATCGCCGAGAGCGGCGTCACCGTCGTTCTGGTCGAGCACAACATGCCGCTGGTCATGGGCATTTCCGACCGCATCCTGGTGCTCGAGTCCGGCCGCCGCCTCGCCGAAGGAAGTGCCGAGGCGGTCGGCCGCAACCCCGACGTCATCGCCGCCTATCTCGGCGGCCACGGCGGCGCGGCGCAGCGGGCCGCCGGGGCGTGAGCGCGCCGATGCTCGAGGTCGACGGCCTGACCAGCCACTATGGTCGCATCCAGGCGATCAAGGGCGTCTCGCTCAGGATCGCCGCCGGCGAGCTGGTCGCGCTGGTCGGCGCCAACGGCGCGGGCAAGACCACGTTGCTGCGCACCGTCTCCGGCGTGCAGCCGGCCACCGGCGGCAGCGTGCGCTTCGATGGCGCCGACATCACGCACGCGCCGCCCGACAAGCGCGTGCGCCTCGGCATCGCGCAGGTGCCCGAGGGGCGCCAGGTCTTCACCCCGCTTAGCGTCGAGGACAACCTGCGCCTCGGCGCCTACACCCGCCCGCGCGACGAGGCCGAGGCGGACATCGAGCGCGCCTTCCAGCTCTTCCCGGTCCTGCGCGAGCGGCGCGGCGCGCTTGCCGGCACGCTGTCGGGCGGCCAGCAGCAGATGCTGGCGATCGGCCGCGCCCTGATGGCGAGGCCGCGCCTGCTGCTGCTCGACGAGCCGAGCATGGGGCTCGCGCCCTTCCTGGTCGAGGAGATCTTCGCCGTCATCGCCGACCTGAAGCGGCGCGGCACGACGGTCTTCCTCGTCGAGCAGAACGCCAATGCCGCCCTTGCCATCGCCGACCGCGGCTATGTCGTCGAGACCGGGCGCGTCGTCCACAAGGGCACCGGCGCCGAGCTGCTGGCCAGCGACGCGGTGCGCCGCGCCTATCTCGGGCTCTAGGCGGCGCCGCCGCTCAGCGCGGCGCCAGGCCGAGCTCGATCTCGAGCGCGCCGCACAGCATCTGGCCGAGCGTGATGTGCATTTCCTGGATGCGTGCGGTGGCGGTCGCCGGCACCAGCAGCAGCGGGTCGGCGACGCGCCGCAGCTCGCCGCCGTCGCCGCCGCCGAACGCCGCGGCGACCAGGCCGAGCTCGCGCGCGCGGCCGAGGGCGCGGATCACGTTCGGGCTGCGACCGGAGGTGGAGATGCCGAGGGCGACGTCGCCGCGCCGGCCAAGCGCCTCGATCTGGCGCGCGAACAACTCGTCGAAGCCGAGATCGTTGCCGATCGCGGTGAGCGCCGAGCTGTCGGTGGTCAGCGCGATGGCGGCGAGGGCCCGGCGGTTCGCTTTGTAGCGTACGGTCAGCTCGGTCGCCAGGTGCTGCGCGTCGGCGGCGCTGCCGCCGTTGCCGAAGAAGAGCAGCTTGCCGCCGCCGCCGAGGCAGGCCGCGCAGGCGGCGACCAGCCGCCGGAACGGCTCGGCGAGCGCGGCGCGCGTTGCTGCCGCGACCTTCAGATGCTCGTCGAATTCGCTGCGAAAATAGTCGTCGACGTCCATGGCGGGAGCCTTGGCCGAGGCGGGAGCCGCAAGCTCTAGCTGCTGGCGCCGCGGCGGTCAATCGGGCGGCCAAGCTTGACAAGGGGCGTTCGCGTGATCACCCTTCCGCCATCCGGTCGCCGCGGGGCGCAGGCCATCGATCGCTGGCCCTCCGCGACGGCCGGGTGCGTTTGGAGACGTTCGGCGGGTCGTTCGCGGCATCGACGATGTCTCCGGGCGCGAGGGATCAGGATTCTCAACGGCGGCATCCTTGACGCGCACGTTCAGGGCAGGGCGTTCGACCTCGCGCCTCGGCGGGCACGTCCTCGCATCCGCTTACGCTTTTGGCGGTGGCCTGATCCGGCCGCGTACAGACGCGGGGAACCGATGCCAATGTCGACGGAGACGCGCAGCATGATGACGGGTACGGTCAAGTGGTTCAATGCCGCCAAGGGTTACGGCTTCATTACGCCGGAAGGCGGCGGCAAGGATGTGTTCGTTCACGTGACCGCGGTGCAGCGCGCCGGCCTGACCGGCCTGCGCGAGGGCCAGAAGGTCCGCTTCGAGGTGGCCAAGGAGCGCGGCCGCGATTCGGCCGTGAACTTGAGCGCCATCGACTGAGCAGCGGCGCCGGCGGGTGTCAAACGGCGGCCTCGCCAGAGGCCGCCGTTTTGCTCGCCGCGCGGTCGCGCTAGAGTGGAGCGGTCGTCGCCGCACGACCCGGAGGATGCCGATGCTCGAGATCGATCGCGACAAGGTCTGCTACATCATCGTCAAGGCCCGCGAATACTTCGCCAAGGAGGCACCGGCGACCGAGAGCGAGGGCTCGAACCCGGCGGACGAGAGCTTCCGCGAGGTGCTCGAGGACCTGCCCGACGACCCCGTGGCCCAGGAGATCAAGGACTTCGTCGACGGGCTCAACGACGACGAGACGGCGCAGATCATCGCCCTCGCCTGGATCGGGCGCGGCACCTACGGCAAGGACGAGTTCGAGGATGCCGTCGCCGAGGCGCGCAGCCGGATGACGCCGCGCACCGCCGAATACCTGCTCGGCATGCCGCTGGTCGCCGACTATCTCGAGGAGGGCCTCGCCCAGTTCGATCTCTCCTGTGAGGGCTTCGAGATGGGTCACCTCTGAGGCGGCGCCGCCGCCCCGGCGGTCGCCTCGCGCTCGTGCAGGCGGCGGATGCTTTCGACGGTGCGTGCGACCTCGTCGGCGTCGAGCGGCGGCCGGCAGCGCTCGGCGTTCCAGCACAGCAGAAGGTCCAGCGCCACCTCGGGGTCGACGCCGTGCCAGAGCAGGTGCCCGGTGAGCGAGGCGATGGAGCTGTTGCGGGCGCCCTCGGCGACGCCCTCGCGCACCAGCCGCCGCCAGTGTGTCAGCGGGTGGCCGCCGCGCTCGCCCGGGCCGGTGGCGAGCTGCAAGAGCCAGCGCGGCATCGGCGCCGGCGGCACTTCGTCGGGGTCGCGCGACACCTCCCAAACGTAATCCCGTCCGGACGGATGCAGCGAAGGCGGCGCGACGACATAACCGCCGTCGCCGCGCAGGTCGATGCCGGGTGCCAGCGCCGCGCGGTTGTGTACGACGCCGCCGGGATGCGCGAAATAGAGATGGCGCCCGCCGCCGCCGGTCAGCGCCTCGCAGGTTTCGGGCAGGCGGCCGTGCGCGCGTTCGAGTGCGGCCAGGCTGTCGTCGCCGCCGTGCTTGGGATCGACGTCGAGCACGACCAGGCCGGAAACCGCACCGGTGACGATACCGAGATTGGCGTCGGGCCAGCGCGCGAACCAGCGCGCGAGCTCGGCTTCGGTCGGCCGGCGCTGCTGGAATTCCTGCCAGCGAACCGCCGGCCGCTTCTCCTGGCGCCGCAGCGGGATTACCGACCAGCCGCGCGCCAGGCAGGCCCGGGCGGCGGCGAGAATATCTCCTTCGGTCATGGCGCACCTCTTCCGGCCGCAAGGTTAATGGAAATCGGCCGAGCGATCCCGCGGCGGAAACGCGAAATCGCCGCGCAGGACCAAGGCCAGCCGCGCGTATAATTCCCAAGCGCCCGCGCCGAGGAGCATCATCGTGCTGCCGCTTGCCGTTGTCGTTGCCGCCAACCGCTTCGGCCTCGGCTGCCGCCCCGAGGAGGCGGCGAGGGTCGGCGCCGATCCGCGCGGCTGGCTGAAGGCGCAGCTCGACAATGCCGGCGAGACCCCGCGCGAGCTGGCCGGCCTGCCCGGCGGCGAGGCGCAGACGGCGCTCTTTCTCGAGACCCGCCGGCGCCGCGGCGATGAGGGCGTGCAGAAGCTGTTCCGCGAGGGCTGGCGGGAAGTGTTCGCCGAGGAGGCCGGCGCGCGCGTGCAGGCGGCGATCGCCAGCCCGGTCCCCTTCCGCGAGCGCCTGGTCCATTTCTGGAGCAACCATTTCACGGTCTCGGCGCTGCGGCCGGTGGTCGCCGGCTTGGCCGGCGCCTTCGAGCGCGAGGCGATCCGGCCGCATCTGCTCGGCCGCTTCGAGGACATGCTGATCGCGGTCGCCCGCCACCCGGCGATGCTGTTCTATCTCGACAATGCCGTGTCCATCGGGCCCGACTCGCTTGCCGGCCGGTTCTCCGGGCGCGGGCTCAACGAGAACCTGGCGCGCGAGATCCTCGAGTTGCACACGCTCGGCGTCGAAGGCGGCTACGGCCAGGCGGACGTGACGGCGCTTGCCGCGCTGCTCACCGGCTGGAGCGTCGCGCAGCCCGAGCGCGATTCCCGTCCCGGCTCGTTCCGCTTCAATTACCGCGCCCACCAGCCGGGCGAGAAAGTACTGCTCGGCCGCCGCTTCGGCGAGGGCGGCATGTCCGAGGGCGAGGCCGCGCTCCGCTTCCTCGCCCGCCATCCGGCGACTGCGCGGCACCTGGCGACCAAGCTCGCGCGCCATTTCGTCGCCGACGAGCCGCCCGCTGCCGCCGTCGACCGGCTGGCGAACGTCTATCTCGAGAGCGGCGGCGACTTGCGCGCGATGACGCTGGCCGTGGTCGACCTGCCCGAGGCCTGGGCGGCCGCCAACAGCAAGGTGCGCTCGCCGCAGGATTTCCTCGTCGCGGCCTTGCGCGCGGTCGCCGTCGTGCCCGAGCGCAAGGCGCTAATCGGCTCGCTGCGCGAGCTCGGCCAGGTACCGTATGCGGCGCGCTCGCCGGCGGGATGGCCGGACGTCGCCGCCGCCTGGGTCGGCCCCGAGGCGATGCTGCGCCGCATCGAGTGGGCGCGCGTGCTCGCCGAGCGTCTTGCGGCGCCGCGCCGGCCCGACGAGGTGGCCGACCATGCTCTCGGCGAGGCGGCCGGCGCGGCGACGCGCCGGGCGATCGCCGCCGCGCCCGACGCGCGCGAGGGCATGGCGCTGCTTTTCGCCAGCCCGCAATTCCAGAGGAGGTGAGCATGCCGACCCGCCGCCGCATCCTCGCTGGGCTCGGCGCCGCCGCAGGCTTGGTGGCGCTGCCGCGGATCGCCTTCGCCGCGGCGCCGACCGACCACAGGCTCGTTGTCGTCATCCTGCGCGGCGCGCTGGACGGCCTGGCCGCCGTGCCGCCCTGGCGCGATCCCTATTATGCCGAGCAGCGCGGGTCGCTCGCCCTCGAGCCGCCTGGCCCCGCAGGAGTGCTCGATCTCGACGGCTATTTCGGCCTGCATCCGGCGTTGGCGCCCCTCCATGACTTCTATCGGAAGGGCGAGCTGATCGCGCTGCACGCCGTCGCCACGCCCTACCGCGAGCGCTCGCATTTCGACGGTCAGGACCTGCTCGAGAACGGCAGCTTGCGCCCCCGCGGCGCCCGCGACGGCTGGCTCAACCGGGCGCTGGCCGAATTCGACGGCAGCCGC
>CAYTWJ010000141.1:0-8243 GCA_964442055.1 uncultured Rhodospirillaceae bacterium
GCCGGCGGGCAGGGCGCGGCGCCGTGCACGACGAAGCGCAGGCTGGAGAGGTCGTGGCGCCGCCGCACCGCCTCGGGCAGGCGCAGCAGCCGCACGAACATCGTCGGCACCATGTGCAGGTGGGTGATGCGATGACGTTCGATCAGCGCGAGCAGCTCCGCGGCGTCGAAGCGCGGCTGCAGCACCACCGTGCCGCCGGCGCGCGCCACCGTCAGGCCGTAGCTGTTGGGCGAGGCATGGTAGAGCGGCCCGGTCATCACGGTGCGGATCTCGGCGCCGGGCGCGAAACCGAACACCTCGGCAAGCAGCCGTGTTCGCGCCGCCAGCGTCGGCCCGCTCCATGGCTCGCGGCGCACCCCCTTGGGCCGGCCGGTGGTGCCCGAGGTGTAGATCATGCTGGCGCGCGGCGCCGCCGGCGGGCCGGATCGCGGCGCCTGCGCGGCGATCCAGTCGTCCCATGCCTGCGCCGAGGGCGGAATGGTCCCGAGACCGGGGGCGACGCCGCAGGCGGCGGCGATCTCGGCCGGCGTCGGCACCACCAGCACCGGCAGGTCGCCGGGCAGGCCGGCGGCGATCTGCGGCAGGAGGTCGGCATGGCAGACGAGCGCCTTGGCGCCGCTGTCGCGCAGGATGTAGCGGGTCTCCTCGGCCTTGAAGTGCCAGTTGATCGGCACCGGATAGGCGCCGATATCGAGCGCGGCGAAGGAGGCCTCGAAGAAGGCGAAGTCGTTGCGCAGCATCAGCGCGACACGGTCGTTCTCGCGGATGCCCAGCCGGTGGAATCCGCCGGCGGCGCGGGCCGACCGCGCCGCCAGGTCCACGCCGGCGAGCCGACGTTCGCCCGCGATGATGACCGTCTTCTCCACCGTCGGCCGCTCTCCCCCGCTACAAGACAAATGCGCCCGCTCGCGCCTCGCGCGGACGCTAGCACGAAGAAACACAGGTCGCGAGCGGGGCCGGCGCAGGCGGCCGCTGCCCGCGGGCCGGGTGACAACAGACGCGAACCATGCTACAGATTTACCCGCAAAAGACGAATGCGGGGAGGTACCTGATGGCGCGCGAGCAGGGTTCTTCGATTTCGTTGTTGAGCGCCTTCGTGTCGGCGGTCCCGACCGTTATTCCGGACGTGGGCCACTTGGTGCCCGAGCAAGCGCCGCTGCCGAGCATCGATCTGTCCGGCTTGCTGTTGGGCGACTTGCCGCCGGAGGCCGATGCGCCGCCGACCGTACCGCAGAATGCCGAAGGGCCCGTGGTGACGCTGCCCGAGGTGGCGGCGCAAGCGCCCGCCAATCCGGTGCCGCCGGAGAATCCGCCAGCCGGCGCGCCCGCCGCATCTCACGCCGACGCGACCGCCAGCGAGCCGGCGCGTCTGCCGAGTCCGCCCCTGACGGGCGAAACGGCGCTGCTGTTCGACGAGGAATACGGTTCGACGTCGCCGCACACCGATCACGACACCAGCCTCGCCGATCTGCTCGGGTCGGTGCTTCCTGGGCCGCTCGGCGATTACGGTTACGTGGCATCGATTGCCGGCGGACAACTCCCCGAGCCGGCCTCGCCGAGCGCCGCGGCCGATCTTGGCACAATCCCGCCGGTCGCGGGATTGCCCGATCTGCCCGACCCGCCCGAGCTGCCGCCACAGGCGCTGGCAGCGAACGACGTGCTGCCCGACAGCGGCCCGGCGTCGGCATCGTTCGTGGCGTTGCTCGATTCACTTCCGCCGGCGCAATTGCCGACCGACACCGCTGATGGCGTGGTGCCGATCGACGGCCTGCCGGCCGGGCTGGCGCCACCGCCCGATGTCTCGGCACCGGCCGGCGCGGTCGCCGCCGCGCTCGAGGTCGTGCCGCCACAAGACTTGCCGCTGGATGCCCCGCCGGCAATCAGCCTGCCCGATCTTTCCATGTTGGCGGCGGTGAGCAACGAGCTGATCAATCAGCACGCGGCATTGTGATCTGACACGGCTCCGCTGACGCACACTTCCGCGCGCGCGGCTCCAGTGCGATGCGGTGCTAGCTTCCCCGCGTAAGTCCAGCGCGCCTTTACGAATTCTGAACCAAAGACAGAGCGCCTCGGCGGCGAAGGCGTCGAGTCGCTGGCCACAAATTTGACCCAAGCGCCGGGGTTGCGGACGGGCAAAGCGAGGTTTACCTTTTTCCCAGCCGACGGATTCGTGGAGGGGGCCCCATGAAAGCGTCTGTTTCGGCAGTGGTCGCCGGGCTCTTTGTCGCCGGCGCGGTTTCCGTTTCCTGGGCGGCGGATTTCGATGGCAGGTGGGCCGGCAGCGGCGACGCCGCCGCTGGCTCGTGCCCGGATTTCCGCTTCTCCGTCCAGGTCGAGAACCAGAAGGTCCAGGGCGCCGCGGAAAACGGCACGATGACCTTCGACGTTCTGGGTGCCTTGACCCAGGACGGCCGCTTCGAGGGCCAGGTCGTCTATGCCGGCTGGAAGATCGCCCAGCTGAACGGCGACGTGCGCAGCGACGGCGGCCGCGGCACCTGGCGAACGGTGATGGGACCGGATTGCCACGGCACCTTCGCCGTCAATCGGGTGATGCGCTAGACGCTCGCGACATTGCCGCGCCGCTGGCGCCGCGCGGAGCCCTGGCAACGATTGCTTAACCGTTGCGCTTAAGGCCGCGCTAACTGTTGCGCGGCCATACTCCGCGCTAGAATCCCACCCCGATGAACCCGGACTCCGAGAGGGTCGACATGATTCGCAAGCTCGTTTCGCTCGCCGTTGCGGGGCTGTTGCTTGCCGCCTGCGGCGAAACCACCGAGGACCGCGCGATCAGCGGTGCCGGCATCGGCGCCGGCGCCGGCGCCGTGCTCGGCGCGGTGACCGGCCTGAGCATCGTCGAAGGCGTGCTGATCGGCGCGGCGGCCGGCGGCGCCACCGGCGCGCTTACCAACGAGAACCAGATCAATCTCGGCACGCCGGTGTGGAAGAGCGGTTCGAAGTCGTCGGGCGGCAGCGCCCAAACCGCTTCGGCCGATCGCAGCATGGTGCGCGACATCCAGGGCGCGCTCAATGCCAAGGGCTACAATGCCGGGCCGGCCGACGGCATCGCCGGCAGCAAGACACGCGCCGCGATCAGCCAGTACCAGCAGGACAAGGGCCTGCTCGTCGACGGCCAGCCGAGCGCGGCGCTGCTCCAGCACCTGCAGGGCGGCTGAGCCGCCGCCGGTTTCCTAGCGTACGGGCTGCAACGCGCCCAGGCGCCACGAGCCGTCGGGCTGCAGGCAGGCTTGGCCGTAGCCCTCGACCGTGCGGCCGCCGACCGTGACCGGGGCGGTGTATTCGCGGCAATGGGGTTGCGCGCCATAGGCCGGCGGCGGATCGTAGACCACCGGGCGCGCGGCGTAGCGGGGCTCGTCGTAATGATAGCGCGGCTCGGCATAGACCACGCGCGGGGGCGGCGGCGGCGGCGCGTAATAAGTCGGTGCGTGGCTCGGCCGATACCTCGGCACGTCGTAGTCGTAATAGGCGGGCGGCGCGTAGCCGCGCTGCGCCGCGTAGGCGTAATCGGCGCGGTCGAGCGAGCGGCCGACCGACTGGCCGATCAGCGCGCCGACCAGCGTGCCGGCGGCGGTGGTGGCCAGTCGGCCGTTGCCCTTGCCGAACTGCGCGCCGGCGACGGCGCCGCCGGCGCCGCCCAGCAGCGCGCCGATCAGATCGGAATTCTGCGCCTGCGCCGGTGCGGCGATCAGCAGCCCGGCCAGGCCTGCGACAGCGACGAGACGAGCGGACATGGTTGCCTATCCCCAAGCGGCGCGCCGGCCGCCGTCAATCGGCGCCGCCACGCAAGCCGCACGGGTGCGATGATCGGCGGCGATTGTGGTGGGATTTTGGCACCCCTGCGTCAATTTGGCGCGGAGCTTGGCGCCGTTCAGCTAACGGAGCGCCCGTGCCGCAACTGAAAGGTGGCCGCTATGGTCGCGGCCACCGCCGCCGCGGCAACGACTGCGGCGAGCACTGCCGCCGGCCCGGGCAGCGCGCCGGCGAGCAGGTTCAGGGCGAGGCAGAACGAGGCGTAGATGAAGATGCCGACCTGGGTCGAGGCCATGACGGCGGCGGCGAACCGGAGGCCGAAGCTCGCATTCATCACCCAGGCGGTCGCGGTATAGGCGGTCGGGAAGCCGAGCGCCATGCCGGCAAGCGCCGGCCCCAGCCAGTCGCCGAGGGTGGCGATGGCGGCGACAGCGAGGCCGGCGACGGCGCCGCGCAGCCAAAGATGCCAGCGCTGCCCGCGCGCCGCCGGCGGCAGGCCGGCGAAGTCGTGCGGCCGGCGCATCAGCCAGCTCAGCATGGCGCCGAGGGCGCCGGAGGCGAGGGCGAGCGGCAGGCTCACGGGAAGCGCGCGAACCAGCACCGAGACGGCCGTCCAGCCGCCGATCGCCAGCGCCAGGCTGAGGGCGAAGCCGAAGCGCCGGCTGGCCTCAACGAAAATGATCGAATAGACAATGGTGCCGCCGACCGTGGCGAGTCCGAACATCGCGCCCTCGGCGACGAAATCCGGCGGCTCGGCCAGGGAAAGAAAGAAAAAGCCCGGCCCGGCGGTCACCGGCAGCGACATCACGATGCTGGCGATGAACGGCCCGGCCAGCCGGGCGACGCGCGCGGCCGCCAGCACCACCGCCATGGTCACCGACATCTTGAGCAGGAAGGAGAGGGCCAGTCCCGCCATGCCGTCCGCTAGCTGCCGAGCGCGGCCAGCCGGGTTTCGACCGGCGGCGGCATCCATCCGGCGCGGATGTCAAGATCGCCGAGCACGACCTGCGCGGCGTTGTAGCCCGGCAGGCCGGTGATGTTGCCGCCGGGGTGGCTCGACGAGCCGCAGAGATAGAGGCCGGGCAGGTGGCCGCGGTAATGGCCGGCGCCGGGAAAGGGCCGGTCGTAGCCGATCTGGCCGTGGCTGAAGGCGCCGATCAGCAGATCGCCTTCGCGCATGTTGGGAAAGCTGCGCTCGACGTCGAGCGGCGAGCGGGTGAAACAGTCGATGACGGAGTCGCGCAGGTTGGGGGCGTGGCGCGCCCACAGATCGAGCATGACACGGCCGTGCTCGGCCCGCACGCGGTCCCAGTTCGCCGGGTCGCCGCCCAGGCGATAGGGCAGCTTCTCCCACATGAAGGCGGTGTGGCGCCCGGCCGGCGCTTGGCCAGCGTCGAACAGCGTCGGGCAGGCGCCCCACATCACCGTCGGCGGTACCGTGCCGGCCTCGTGGTGGCGGACGATCTCGGGGTACTGGTCGGCATGGTCGAGGCCCATGATGACCATGAAGGCGCGTTCGAGTTCGGGCCGGCCGCGCGCGGCGGCATAGCGCGGCGGCTCCATGAGGTTGAGGTTGAGCGCGAACAGCGGCGCGATGACGTTGTAGCGGAAGGCCCGCGCCCGCTCGAGCCAGTCGCGCGGCACGTGGCGGGGGTCGAGGAGATCGAGGAAAGTCTGGTGCGGGTTGAGCGCCGAGGCGACGAAATGGCGGGCGCGCAGGACATCGCCACCCTTGAGGCGCACACCGGCGGCACGCCCGCCCTCGACCAGGATCTCGGCCGGCTCCACGCCCGTGAGCACATCGCCGCCCGATTCGCGCACCGCGCGGACCAGCGCGCGGGCGAGCGCGTAGGAGCCGCCTTCGACCATCTGCGCCTTGTTCGGGCTGGCCAGCAGCTGGGCGATGTGGTGGCCGAAGCCGCGCACGCGCAGATCGACCTCGCGCAGGCCGTTGAAGAAGAGCAGGCCGGCCTGGATCGCCGGGTGCTCGAATTCGCGGCTGACGAATTCGAGCGGCGACAAGGCCATGGTCTCGAGCAGGCGCCGCCCGGCGGCACTGTGCGCCAGCAGTTCGCGCCGCCGCGCCGGCGGCAGCGGCGGCGATTGCGCCTCGGGCAGCAGGATGTCGCGCACGATCGGCACGAACTCGTCGTGCCAGCGCCGCAGCGTCGCGGCGTCGCGCCGGCTCAGCTCGGCGAAGGAGGCGGCGGTCTTGCCGAAGTCGGTCCACCATTCGAGCACGCCGCCGCCGCCGAGCAGCATGGCGACGTTGAGCTCGGGCTCGATCATCCGCGCGCCGTGCCGCGCCAGGTCGAGGTCGCGGTACCACGGCATCAGGGTGATCGCGCGCAGGAAGAAGGCATGGGTGTTATGGCGGAAGCCGGGGTGGCGCGGGTCCTCGGCCGTGGCGAGCCCGCCGCCGGCATGCTGGGCGCGGTCGAGGCTCAGCACCTTGAGGCCGGCCTTGCCGAGATAGGCCTGCAGCACCAGCGCGTTGTGGCCGGCGCCGATGATGATGCCGTCCCAGTCCCCGGCCATGCTCCCCCCGTTCGCGTGCGGCGAAGCTAGCACAAACCGACGCGGGCTTTGACAGCGACGCGGCGCACGCTCGACGATCTCTTGTCGCGGCGCGGGCATCGTTGGCATAGAATTCACGCCATGGCGACGGACCGGTCGGAAGACGGGCAGGAAATCGCAGGCGTCATCGCGCGCCCGCCGCTGATCCATCTCGGCTTCCTGCTCTTCGGGCTGGCGGTCGACTGGCTCTATCCGGCGCCGTTCCTGCCGGCAGCGGTCCAATACGCCCTCGGCGCTGCCCTGTTCCTTGCCGGCCTCGGCATCGTCGCCACCGCCTTCCGCCAGTTCAGTGGCGCCGGCACCAATATCGATACGCACCGGCCGACCACCGCGCTGGTTACCGGCGGCCTCTACCGCGTCTCGCGCAACCCGATCTACCTGGCGCTGCTTTCGGCCTATGCCGGCTTGGCGCTGGTCTTCGATTCGCTCTGGCCGCTGGCGCTGGCGCCGCTCCTCGTGCTGGTCATGCGCTACGGCGTGATCGCGCGCGAGGAACGCTATCTCGAAGCCCGCTTCGGCGACGACTACCGGGCCTATTGCGCGCGCGTGCGGCGCTGGCTCTGAGCCACGTGCGGCCCGCCGCTCAGCCGGCGTGGACCAGCTGCATCTTCGCGGGCGGAGTCAGCGCGGTGCGGCGCAGCAGGGCCCAGCTCAACCTCTCGGTGCGATTCCACGGCGCCAGCGACAAGAGGCGGGCGAGCGGGCACTAGCCGAGCAGCACCATCGCCCAGGTGCCGGCGAACTGCACCCAGTAGATCCAGCCGAGCGGCGGCCAGAGCGCGGCGGCGAGCAGCCCGAGATAGCTCGCCCGCACCTGCACCGGGAAGGCGCGGACGCTGCCTTCGCGCGCGAGGAAATGGAGCGTCTGCACGAGGCCGAGCGCGATGACCAGCCCGAAGGCGGCGCGCTCGCCGCCGATCAGGCCCCAGGTCAGGAGCACGGCCGTGGCCGCCCAATACCACCAGGACAGCGTGCGCAATCGCTCGGGCATGGCTGCGTCCCCGATCATTCGCCGCCGGCGAGTTGCCGGCACACAAGAGACTAGCGTCGGCTGGCTCGTCTCGCGGTGACCGTTGTCACGTCGGCGTCGGGCGACGCTATTCGGCGGCGTCGCTCTGGCGCGGCGGGGCCGGGCGCACCAGCGGCGCCGCCTCTTCCGGCGTGATCGCGCCCTTGGTGGCGGTGATCAGGCGGTAGCTCGCCGGCTCGCGGTGGCGGGCGAAGTTGAAGATCGTCGACTTGTAGGAGGCGCAGAGGTCGAGGTCGCAGCGCGCGGTGACGAGCTCGTCGCCCAGCGTCGTGCACATGGCGACCGTCTCGCCCGACGGCGCGATGATCTGCGAGCCGCCGATCATCGGCACGCCTTCCTCCTCGCCGCACTTGGCGACACCGATCACCCAGGTGCCGTTCTGGTAGGCGCCCGACTGCATGACCAGGCGGTTGTGGAACAGCGACAGGTCGTCATGCTCGGGGGCGGGCGGGTTGTGCACCGGCGTGTTGTAGCCGAGCAGCACCATCTCGACGCCCTGCAGGCCCATGACGCGGTAGGTCTCGGGCCAGCGGCGGTCGTTGCAGATGCACATGCCGATGAGGCCGCCGAAGGCGCGGAAGACGCCGAAGCCGAGATTGCCGGGCTCGAAATAGCGCTTCTCGAGATGCTGGAAGCGGCGCCAGGGCTCGTGCTCGGCATGGCCGGGCAGGTGGATCTTGCGGTACTTGCCGACGATGCGCCCCGCCGCGTCGACCAGGATCGCGGTGTTGAAGCGGCGCGTCCGGCCCTCTTCGAGCACGAGCTCGGCGTAGCCGAGGCAGAAGCCGACCTTCAGCCGCGCCGCCTCGTCGAACAGCCGGCGCGTCTCGGGCCCCGGCATTTCGCGCTCGAAGAAGGCGTCGATCGC
>CAYTWJ010000142.1:0-8217 GCA_964442055.1 uncultured Rhodospirillaceae bacterium
GCAGGGTGCGCGTGACGTCCTTCACCTCCTCGGCGACGTTGACCATGTCCTCGAAGCCGATGAAGGCGTAGAAGGCCAGCACCGCGCCGGCGAAGACGCCGGCCCAGACAGTCGTGTCGAGCGGCGGGACGAGGTCGACGAGACGTGTCTCGGAGCCGGCGATGCCGGCGGCGCCGCCGGCGATCACCAGGCAGAGGCCGCCGATCTCGAGCACGGTGACCAGGCTGGCGGCGGCGACCGATTCGGCGATGCCCCAGGTGGCGATCAGGGCCAGCACCAGCACGAAGAGGATCACCAGGAGCGGGCGCGGCGCGGCGACGAAGACGCCGAGATAGCCGGCGGCGCCGTTGGCGATGGCGGCGGCCGAGATCGAGGCCGCGGCGATCACCATCGCCCCGACGGCGAGCGAGAGCCTGTCCGAGCGCAGCCCCTCGCGCACATAGAGCGCCGCGCCCGCCGCGCGCGGCAGCCGCGCCGCCAGCTCGGCGAAGCTGAAGGCCGTGAACGAGGCGAGCGCCAGCGCGACCAGGAAGGAGAACGGCAGATAGAGCCCGGCCCGGCCCGCCGCCTTGCCGATCAGCGCGTAGATGCCGGCGCCGATCGTGGTGCCGAGGCCGTAAAGCACGAGCAGCGGGAGGGTAAGACTGCGCCGGAGCGTCGGTTCTGTTACGGTCATGCGGGGAATCGTCGCGGCAGGAGGCGGGGATGGGCGCATCGACGCGGCCGAAGCGCGTGGTCATCATGGGCGCAGCTGGACGCGATTTCCACAACTTCAACGTCGTCTACCGCGACGATCCGGCAAGCGAGGTCGTCGCCTTCACGGCGACGCAGATCCCGGGCATCGCCGGCCGCCGCTACCCGGCCGAACTGGCCGGCGACCGCTACCGCCACGGCATCCCGATCGTCGCCGAGGCCGAGCTCGAGGCGACCTGCCGGCGCGAGGGCATCGACGAGATCGTCTTCGCCTACAGCGACGTGCCGCACATCGCGGTCATGCACGCCGCTTCGCGCGCGCTCGCCGCCGGCGCCGATTTCGTGCTGCTCGGCCCGTGCCGCACCATGCTGCCAAGCCGCCGGCCGGTGGTGGCGGTGTCGGCGGTACGGACGGGCGCGGGCAAGTCGCAGGTGGCGCGCCACCTGTCGCGGCTCCTGCGCGAGCGCCGCCGGCGCGTCGCCGTCATCCGCCACCCGATGCCCTACGGCGACCTCGCGGCGCAGGCGGTGCAGCGCTTTGCCGCCGGCGCCGACCTCGACGCCGCCCGGTGCAGCATCGAGGAGCGCGAGGAATACGAGCCCCACCTTGCGCTCGGCAATGTCGTCTTCGCCGGGGTCGACTATGCGCGCGTGCTCGCCGCAGCCGAGGCCGAAGCCGACATCATCCTTTGGGATGGCGGCAACAACGACTTTCCCTTCCTCGTCCCCGACCTGCACCTCGTCCTGGTCGACGCCCTGCGTCCGGGCCACGAGACCGCCTATCACCCCGGCGAGGCGGCGCTGCGCATGGCCGATGTCGCGGTCATCGCCAAGGCGAACGCCGCCGAGCCGGCGCAGATCGAGGCCCTGCGCCGAACGGTCGCCACGCTCAACCCGCCCGCCGAGATCGTGCTGGCGGCGTCGCTGGTCACGCTCGACCGGCCCGAGCTGGTCGCCGGCCGGCGCGTCCTCGTCGTCGAGGACGGGCCCACCCTCACCCACGGTGGCATGGCGACCGGCGCCGGCTACGCCGCGGCTCGCCAGGCGAACGCCGCCGCGATCATCGATCCGCGGCCCTTCGCCGCGCCGGCCATCGCGCGAGCCCTGGCCGATTATCCGCATATCGGGCCGGTGCTGCCGGCGCTCGGCTACGGGCCCGAGCAGGTCGCGGCGCTGGCCACGACCATCGCCGCCGCCGATGCCGATGCGGTGGTCGTGGCGACGCCGATCGACCTCGCCCACCTCGCCCGCATCGACCGGCCGATCGTGCGCGCGCGCTACGAGCACGCCGATCTCGGCGCGCCGACGCTCGGCGACATCGTCGAGCGCTTCCTGGCCGGGCGCGCGTCCTGATGCGCGTGGTGATCGCGCTCGGCGGCAACGCGCTGCTGCGCCGCGGCGAGGCACTGGCGGCGGAGACGCAGCGGCGCAATGTCGCCGCCGCGGCGGCGGCGGTGGCCGCAGTGGCGGCAAGCCACGAGGTCGTCGTCAGCCACGGCAACGGCCCGCAGGTCGGCCTGCTGGCGCTGCAGGCCGAGGCCTACCGTCGCAGCGCCGCCGGGCAGGCCGCCGCGCCCTGGCCGCTTGACCTGCTGGGTGCCGAGAGCGAAGGCATGATCGGCTACCTGATCGAGCAGGAGCTGGCCAACCGCCTGCCGGGACGCGAGGTGGCGACGCTGCTCACCCGGACCGTGGTCGACGCCGACGATCCCGCCTTCGCCCGGCCGAGCAAGCCGATCGGCCCGCTCTACGACGCGGCGACGGCGCGCCGGCTTGCCGCCGAGTGGGGCTGGTCCATCGCCCCCGATGGAAGCGGCTGGCGCCGCGTCGTGCCCTCGCCCGAGCCGCGCCGCATCGTCGAGCTTGCCACCATCGCCATCCTGCTGCGCGCGGGCGTGACGGTGATCTGCGCCGGCGGCGGCGGCATCCCGGTGGTCGAGACGGCGGGCGGGCTTCGCGGCGTCGAGGCGGTGATCGACAAGGACCTGGCGGCGGCCTTGCTCGCTTGCGCCATCGACGCCGACCGGCTGCTGCTGCTCACCGATGTCGACGCGGTCTACGCCGACTGGCCGGTACCGGCGCAGCGGGCGATCCGCCGCGCCGGGCCCGAGGAGATGCGCCGGCTCGCCTTCGCGCCCGGCTCGATGGCGCCGAAGGTCGAGGCCGCCTGCCGTTTCGCCGGGCGCGGCGGCATCGCCGCCATCGGCCGGCTGGCCGACGCCGCGGCCATCCTCAACGGCAAGGCCGGCACCGCGATCGCCCGCGATGCCGGCCCGATTTCCTTCTATGTCGGCGGTGCCGGTTGAGCGCGCTGCCCGACCGGCACCCCGATGGCTCAGGTCGTGCGCTTGATGTTGAAGGTGTAGACGCCGCCCGCCTCCTTCCAGTCGATCAACTGGTTGCCGGTGGCGCGGCAGAAGGCCTCGAAGTCCTTGACCGCGCCGGGATCGGTGGCGAGCACCTGCAGCGTGTCGCCGACCGGCAGGTCCTTGATCGCCTTCTTCGCCCGCAGGATGGGCAACGGGCAATTCAGCCCCTTCGCGTCGAGCACCGTGGTCGCCATGGCCAATCGTCTCCTCTCGTCTTGTCGCTGGATGCTGGGTGAATCGGGCTGTCCCGCGTGAGGGTCGCTGCCGATGTTGATGTACTTGAGGCAGACCACGCGCAGGCACGAGGCCATGTTCTTCTCGTTGGCCTGCAGGCAATGGTCGGAGATGGCGGTGATCAGCCCGGCGACGCCGACGCCCTCCTCGCGCGCCAGCTCCTCGACCACGCTCCAGAAGGCGCGCTCGAGGCGGATGGTCGTGCTGTGGCCGTGGATGCGGAACGAGCGCTTCTCCGGCAGGTATTCCGGCGCCTGGTCGACGTTGCACAGGCGGAACATGCGCGCCAGCACGCCATCCTCGCGCGGCACCGTCGCCACACCGGGCAGCGGCGCGCCGCGGACCTGCACCCCGTCCATCAGGCTCATGTCATCCTCAGATGAAAAGGTTGATGTTCGCGTTGCTCGCCGTTTCGATGTAGGTGGCCGCGCCGGCATATTCGAGGCCGTCGAGCATGTCGTCGCGCTTGAACTCGAACATGTCCATGGTCATCTGGCAGGCGATCAGCCGCACTTCCGATTCGATCGCCGCCTCGCGCAACTCCTCGATCGAGGCGATGCCCTTGCGCTTGATCAGCGACTTCATCATCGCCCCCGCCGCCGCGTCGACGCCGGGCAGCATGCCGACGATGTTGGGCATGGCGATGTGCATGCCGGCCATCGGCATTTCCATCGCCGCGTTGCCGAGCGTGGTCAGCTTGAGGTCGAGCTTCTTCTTGAGCAGGCCAAGGCCGTAGAAGGTGAAGAACATGCTCACGCTGAGGCCCATGCTGGCCGCCGTGGTCGCCAGGATGAAGGGCGGATAGGCCCAGTCCAGCGAACCCTTGGTGACGATCATCGACAGGCTTTTCTGATTGTCGCTCATGGCTTTGCTCCCGCTTTGCCCGCGCCCCGCGCGCCGAATTCGCGATCATCAGTTCGCCGGGGGCCCGTGCGGTAGTAGATATGCACTACAGGCTCGCCGCCCTCAGGCGCAGCCGGCGAAGCCGTCGGCCGCCATCTTGGCTTCGTACTTCGGCGCCACCTCGGCCCCGGGCACGAGCTTGGCCTTGGCCGCCGCCCAGTCGTCGGCCTTGACCTGCACCATCCAGCCCGCGCCGTAGGGGTCGGCGTTGGCGGTGGCCGGCTTGGCCACCAGGTCGTCGTTGACGGCGATCACCTCCCCCGAAAAGGCGACCTTCGCGGGGCCGACCCACTTGCCCGATTCGATGGTCGCGCAGGACTTGCCAGCCTCGACCTTGCGGCCGGCCTTCTTCGGCGTGAAGGCGACCAGCTGGCCGGCCATCGCCGCCGCCACCGCGGTCATGCCGAGACGGACGCTGCCGTCGGGCTGCTCGCGGTACCAGATGTTGTTGTCGACGTCGTAGAGCAGATCGTCGGGCAGGTTGCAGCCGCGCACCACAGGCATGTCGTCCTCGTCTCGTCCCCCGTTGAACCCCGCCGCCGGTCAGCCGCCGGCGGCGCGCAGCGGCCGCGACGAACAGCAGAACTCGCCGAGCCCGGCCACTTCCATCTTGCCGCTGACGAAGAGATGGAGATGCATCGCCACCATCGCCGCCAGCGCGACCCGGCGCGCCGTCTCGGGACGATCGGGCGCGCCGGTGATCAGATTATAATGATAAACGAGCTCGCGACAGCTTTCGCGGCAGGCGTTGAAGCTGGGCTCGCCGGCCGCGCCCTGGCGGTGCAACGCCAAGAGGCGGAAGCCTTCGCGCGTCTCCGCGGTCGGCGTCTGGCCACGCGCCACGATCCAGTGTGCCAGCACCTCCTCGCCCAGCGCCAGAAGCTCGGCGGCAGCCGCGGCCGGGGCGCCGGGCGCGGCCTGAAGCGCCTCGAGCCGGGCGCCGATTTCGGCCAGCGCCCTCATGCCAGGCCTTTCTCGCGCAGCAGGTCGAAGGAATCCGAGACGTTCTCGTGCACGCCGACCTTGCGCGGCTTGAGGCCGAGCGCGAGGCCGAGCAGCTGCGTGAAATAGAGGATTTTCGGCTTGGTAGCGACTCCGAAGCGTTTCTCGGCGCGCACCTGGTGCATCTCGAGGCCGGAGTGGCAGGTCGGGCATTCGGTGGCGACCACGTCGGCGCCGCAGGTCTCGGCGGCGCGCAGGATGTTGAGCACCAGCTTGGTCGAGGTGTCGGAATCGGACAGCGTATGGGCGCCGCCGCAGCAGGCGGTCTTGAGCGGGAAGTCGACGATCTCGGCGCCGGCGGCGGCGAGCAGGTCGTCCATGAAATGCGGCTTCGAGGTCGATTCAGACTCCGGCCCGCGGTCCTTCTCGGGAAAGATGTGGCGCGGCCGGGTGTACATGCAGCCGTAATAGTTGGCGATCCTGAGCCCCTTGAGCGAGTTCTTCAGGCGCGCCCGGATGCCGTCCTCGCCGATCGCCGCCTTGATCCAGTCGAGGGCATGGATGGTCTCGACCTGGCCCGCCTTGTAGGTGGCGTGGCCGGCCTTGGCGGAAAGCCGCTCGACCACTGCGACCGAGGCCGGATCGTGGGCGAGGTCGTATTCCGCCTTCTTCAGGTTGTGGTAGCAGCCGTTGCACGGCGCCATTACCACGTCGAGGCCCATTTCCTCGGCGGCGATCGCCATGTTGCGCGACGAGAGATAGGTCTGCAGCTTGGGGTCGATGTTCTTGACCTCCATCGCGCCGCAGCAGTTCCAGTTGCGGATCTCGACGAGGTCGAGGCCGAGCGCCTCGCCGAGCGCCTTGGTCGAGCGGTTGTAGGCGTGCGCGGTGCCTTCCAGCGCACAGCCCGGATAGTAGGCGACCTTCTGGTACTTCGGCGCTGTCATCGTCCTCTCCTACTCGGTCAGGCCGAGCGCGCGCCGGTCGGCCGCCTTGCGCTCCTCGACGTATTCCGCGATCGCCGCCTGCGCCCGCGCCCAACCGCGCGTGCGCGGCCGGAACAGCGCCGCCAGCCCGAGGCGGATCGCCATCAGCAGCGGCAGCTTGCGCGCCACGCGCCGGCCCATCTCGACCAGCCAGTCCTGCGCCAGCGGCTGGCCGGTGCGGCGGAAGAAGTTGCGGATCACCCGCCCCTCCTCGATCTTGCCGGTGGCGAAGACCTGCTCGGCGAACTCCTCGTCGAATTCCATCGACGGCGACTTGCGGGTGTAGCCCTTGAGCTCGAGCCAGTGCGCCGTCGCCTTCATCACCCCCTCGGGCACCACGTCGCGCGGGCAGGCATAGGTGCATTTGTGGCAGGAGACGCACTGCCAGATGATGTCGCGGTCGCGCACCAGCTCGCTCTCCAGCCCCATGCGGATGAGATAGATCCAGAAGCGCGGGTTGAAGTCGGGGTTGATGGCGTTGACGGTGCAGGCGTTGGTGCACGAGCCGCACTGCCAGCAGCGGTGGATGTACTCGCCGCCGGGCAGGGCCGCGATCTCGTCCTGCAACGCCTCGTTGTAGTCGGTGACGGTGCGCGGCTTGATGAACGTGCTCCAGTGGCCGGAAACGTCGACGCCGTCGATCTCCAGCTTGTCGTGGGTGAGCAAGTTCTCGGCGCGGATCAGCGACTTCTCGTGGATCGGCATGGCCGCGCGTCCTCTAGTTGAGCAGCCGCGTTTCGTCGACGACATGCGCGCGGCCGTCGATCAGCTTGAGCCGGCTGCGCCCGGTCTCGCTGTCGAGGCCGTCGAGGCCGAGCATGCGGCGGGTGTACTGCATGGTGTCGTCGGCGCCGCCGAAGTCGGTGCGCAGGTAGCTGCCGCCCTGGGCGGCGATGTATTCGGCGTAGACCTGCGCGCAGAGCAGGTCTACGTAATAGGGCACGTCGCGGAAGACGCCGTTGTCGGAGAGGAACTGCGCCAGTTCCTCGCGCAGCACCAGGAAGGTCTCGTAGCCGTCGGCCACGTCGATGGTGAGGTGGTCGACGTCGGGGGCGAACCAGATCTCGCGCAGCACGCCGGTATTGGCCTTGCGGTCCCAGACCCAGCGCGTCATCAGCGGATAGAGCTCGGGGTGGGTGAAATGCAGCGCCTCGGCGGCGAGGTCGCGTACCCAGCGGTGGTCGCGGTCGGCGGGGAAGGCGGCGAGGAAGGCGGCGAGGCGGCGATCGGCGCCCGCCGTGTCGGCGGCGCCGTCGAGCAGGTCGGCAAGCGCCTGGCGCAGGCGCGGGAAGCGTGCCGGGTCAAGCCAGCCGCCGATGCGCCGGCGCGCCGGCGCGACGAAGGTGCAGAGATCGCGGAAATCGGCGTCGCCGAGCGTGGCGGCCCGGCCGGAGCCGAGCATTTCCTGGAACAGCGAGGCCTTGAGCGCCACCGCGCCGACATAGCGCTCGACGCCGCCGACGGGCTCGCTCGCCGCGACCAGCGCCTCGAAGGCCTGGCGCAGCCGCGGGCCCGACAGGTCGAGCACCGGCCGCGGCGGAGAAGCCGCGGGCGCCGTCGCCGGGCTGCGCCACCACATCGCCGCTACTCGGCCGCCGCCGCCGCCGCGCCGCGGACAAGCGCGGCCGCGGCGAGCGCCGCCGCCTGGCCCTGCGCGATCGAATCGTCGATGGTTTCCGGCCCGGTCGCGGCGCCGGCGACGAACACGCCCGGCCGCGAGGTGCCGCCCATCGCCGAATAGGTGCTGGCCTTGGCGATGTGGCCGTGGCGCTCGAGCTTGACGTCGAAGATCGAGGACAGCAGCAGGTTGTCGACGTTGGGGTCCATGCCGATCGCGTGCACCACCATGTCGAAGGGAATGGTGATCGGCCGCTTCACCAGCGTGTCCTCGCCCTTGACGATCAGCTTGCTGCCGTCGGAGGTCACCTCGGCGATGCGCGCCTTGATGTACTTGACCTTGTGCTTCTCCTGGCTCTCCCAGTAGTAGGTCGTCTCGTAGAGGCCGAAGGTGCGGATGTCCATGTAATAGACGTAGACGTGGCAGTCCGGCAGCTCCTCGCGGATCTCCATCGCTAGGTTCGCCGAGACGG
>CAYTWJ010000143.1:0-8182 GCA_964442055.1 uncultured Rhodospirillaceae bacterium
TGGCGCGCTGGGACGCGTTGCCGGCGGGAGCCGGGCTCGACATCGCCGAGGCGATGATGCGCGTCACGCTGACGATAATCGCCCGCACCATGTTCTCGACCGAGTCCGAGGACGAGATCGCCGCGGTCGGCGACGCGGTGAGCGCCTACCAGCTCAGCGTGCGGCCGGGGATGGCCGACCTGATCGGCCTGCCCGAGTGGCTGCCGCGGCGCGGCGCCAGCGCCGGCGCGCGGGCCTTGCGCGGCCTCGATTCGCTGTTCAACGCCATCATCGAGCGCCGCCGCCGCGGCGGCGGGCCGCACGACGATCTGCTCGCGCTGCTGCTCGCGGCACGCGACGACGAGACCGGCTCAGGGCTCAGCGACGCCGAGCTGCGCGACGAGGTCGCCACCATCTTCACCGCCGGGCACGAGACGACGGCCAACGCTCTGGCCTGGACCTGGTATCTGCTTTCAGGCCATCCGGCCGTCGAGGCGCGGCTGCGCGAGGAGCTCGCGCGCGTGCTCGGCGGACGCGCGCCGGGCTTCGCCGACATCCCGGCGCTCGGCTTTACCCGCGCAGTGATCGACGAGGCGATGCGGCTCTATCCGCCGGCGCACACGCTTTCGCGCGAGGCGCTGGCCGACGACGAGATCGCCGGGCACCGCATCGCCGCCGGCACCGCCGTGATCATCAGCCCGTGGGTCATGCACCGCCATCGCGCCCACTGGCGCGATGCCGACAGCTTCGATCCCGACCGCTTCGGCCCCGGCGGCGACGCGCCGCGGGAGCGCTTTGTCTACATGCCCTTCGGCGGCGGGCCGCGCATCTGCATCGGCGCGAGCTTCGCGCTGACCGAGGCGGTGCTGATCGTGGCGGCGGTGGCCCAGCGCTACCGCCTGCGGCTCAAGCCCGGCCACCCGGTCGAGCCGGTCGGGCTGATCACGCTCCGGCCGCGCTACGGCCTGCCAATGACCCTCGAACGGCGGCGCTGACGGTCAGGCCGTCGCGGCGGCGCGGCGAAAGCGCGCCGGGCCGAGCTCGGCCTCGCGCAGGCCGAACGCGGCGAGATCGGCGGGGAAGGGCCGGCCCTCGATCAGCGCCGCGCCGAGCCGGCCCATCGCCGGCGAGGTCTGGATGCCGTAGCCGCCCTGGCCGGCGAGCCAGAAGAAGCCGGGCGCATCGGGCTCGAAGCCCGCGACCGGCGTCTTGTCGGCGACGAAGGAGCGCAGGCCCGCCCACTTGGCGGCGATGCGCCGGACCGGCAGGTCGGCGACCGCCTGCAGCCGCTCGATCAGCTCGGCGATGTCGATCTCCTCGGGCTGCACGTCGCAGGGCGGCATCGGCGTCTCGTCGGCCGGCGTCGCCAGGATGCGCCCGGCCTCGGGCCGGAAGTAGAACCGCTCGTCGACGTCGATGACGATCGGCCAGCGGGCGAAGTCGAGGCCGGCGGGCGGATCGAAGGTGATGACGGTGCGCCGCTTCGGCACCAGCCCGATCGGCGCCACGCCGGCGAGCGCCGCCAGTTCGTCGCACCAGGCGCCGGCGGCATCGACCAGCACCGGCGCGGCGAAGGCGCCGGCCGGCGTCTCGGCCCGCCACAGCCTGTCGGCGCGGCGCAGCGCCGTGACCTCGGCATCGGTGACGACGCGACCGCCGGCGCGGGCCAGGCCGCGCAGGAAGCCGCGGTGGACGGCGTTGACATCGATGTCCATCGCCTCGGGCTCGAAGACGGCGCCGGCGACGTAGTCGGCGCGCAGCGCCGGAACCATGGCGCGCGCCTCGGCGGCGTCGGCGCGGCGCACGCTCTCGACCAGCGCGTGATAGTCGGCGTGGGCGCGATCGAGCGCCGCGCGCTGGTCGGCGCGGCCGACGATCAGGCAGCCGCGCGGATGAACCAGCGGCACGTCGCTGAAGCCCGCCGGCGGCGCGGTCATGAAGGCGCGGCTGGCGCGGGTGAGGGCGCGCACGCGGGCGTTGCCGTAGGTCTCGGTGAACAGCGCCGCCGAGCGGCCGGTGGCGTGGTAGCCGGGCTGGCCTTCGCGCTCGAGCACAATGACGCGGCGGCTTGGCGCGAGGAAATAACCGGCCGACGCGCCGGCGATGCCGGCGCCGACGATCAGCACGTCGCAGGTCTCCATGGCGCTCTTCTAGCAGTCCGGAGGCCAATCCAGAAGGCGCGGATTTGGCGACCTGCCGCCGGCCTTTCGCAGGCGGGTGCGGATGGCGATAATCGCCGTTCCGGCCGTGACATGGGCTTTCGCTCGCTGCCGCAGCGGCCGGCACGGGTGGCGCGTTGACGCTTCGCTGGCTCTATACCCTCGTCGGCATCGCCTGGGCGCTGCTGCTCGGCCCGCTCGCGGCCATCGGCATCGTCGGCCTGGCGGCCGGCGTCGCCTGGCTGTTCGTTTACGGCGACGATCCCTGGCCCAGGGCGACCGAGTGGCTGCTGCCGGCGATCGGGCTCGCCGGCGGCGCCGTCATCTTCGCCGGCTGCATCGCCATCGGCCACGCCTACGGCCGCCGCCGCACGGGCCTGCCGCCGGCGTTGCAGCGCTACGAGCGGCGCAAGGGGCTGGCGCTGCTGGTCGTGCCGGAGGCCGTCGGCGCGCTGCTCCTGCTCAAGCTGGCCGCCGACCGCGCCGATTACGAAGAGGCGATGGCCGCGGCGAGCGCGCGCGAGGCGGCGTTTGCCGAGCTGCTCGGCGCGCGCCGCGTCGTCGCCGGCATCGAGGTGGCATCGCGGCCCGACGGCACCTTCGCGGCGGCGATCCGTCTCGCTGGCCAGCGCAGCGGCGACTATCGCCTGGGCTGGCGGGTCGGTGGCACCAGTTTCGGCGCCACGCTGGCCGGCGCCGAGCAGGTGCTGGCGCTGGAAGGCGGCGAGCGGCGCGTCGCCGTCGAGTTCACCGTCGATCAGCTTGCCGGCCGCTACCGCGAGCTGGTGCTGCGCGGCGGCGGCGGCGTGCTGGTCGATGAGCCGTTCCGACTCCAGGTCAGGATCGAGCCGGTCCTCAGCGGGGAGGAGCAGGCCAACCTGCCGCCCGGCGAGCGGCGGCGGATCGCGCTCGGCGACTCGCCGCTGCCTGCCAGCGCGAGCATGAGCTTTCCCGTGCGTTTCGTCATCGCCGCCGACGGCAGCATCGGGCGCTGAGCGAGGCCCCGGAATCGAAGCGCCCCCGGCGCAAGCGCCGGGGGCGTCGGTAAGCGCAAATGCGGCTACGGGCTAGTTGACGATTTTCCAGGAGCCGTCGGGCTGGCGGCAGGCGGTGCCGTAGGCTTCCTCGGTCTTGCCGCCGACGGTGACCGTCTGCTGGTACTCGCGGCAATAGCTGCCCGGCGACGCCTCGTAGGTGCGCACCGGGGTGATGGTGCCTTCGTTGCCGCTGTCGGGATTGCGCCAGGCCACCGTCTGGCCGGTGCGGCCGGTCTCGAAGGCGTTCTGGGCGCTGCGGCTGGCGGCGGTCTGGTCGGCTTCGTCCAGCGAAGAGCCGATCTCGCGGCCGACGAAGGCGCCGAGGAGCGTGCCGGCGGCAACGCCGACCAGGCGGCCCTTGCCGCTGCCGAACTGCGAGCCGACCACGGCGCCGCCGACGCCGCCCAGCACGGTGCCGATGTTCTTCTTGCTGAACAGCTCCTCGGCGCCGGCCGGCGAAACGGCGACGACGGCGGCGAGGGCGATCAGCGCAATGCTTGCCTTGCGCATGGCAGATGAATCCTTTGCGGTCTCAATGGCGCGATTGTCGGGCGCGCCGGTTAGCAATTTATGATTTTCCAGCCGCCATGCAAGACCGGCCAATGTCCATTTTGTGGCAATGTTCAAGCAATTAGCGGCGAGTTGCCGTTGCGCGGGGCGAGGGCGGCCTTCACTATAGCGGCCTCTTTTCAGCCGGGCTGGGGGAAGCGGTGTCCGACGATCTCTGTTTCATGTCCGCGACCGAGCTGCTGGCGCGCTATCGCGCCCGCACGCTGTCGCCGGTCGAAGCGACCAAGGCGGTGCTCGACCGCATCGAGCGGGTCAATCCCAAGCTGAACGCCTATTGCCTCGTGGACTGGGAAGGCGCGCTGGCGGCGGCGCGCGAGTCCGAGGCGCGCTGGATCAGGGGCGAGCCCCGCGGCCGGCTCGACGGCGTGCCGACCTCGATCAAGGACATCGTGCTGACCAAGGGCTGGCCGACGCTGCGCGGATCGAAAACGGTCGATCGCAACCAGCCATGGGACGAGGATGCGCCGGCGACCGCGCGCCTGCGCGAGCACGGCGCGGTGCTGCTCGGCAAGACGACGACGCCCGAGTTCGGCTGGAAGGGCGTCACCGACAGCCCGCTCACCGGCATCACGCGCAATCCCTGGAACCTCGACCTGACGCCGGGCGGCTCGTCCGGCGGCGCCTCGGCCCAGGTGGCGGCCGGGCTCGGCCAACTCGCCGTCGGCACCGACGGCGGCGGCTCGATCCGCATCCCGGCCAGTTTCGCCGGCATTTTCGGCATCAAGCCGAGCTTCGGCCGCGTGCCGGCCTATCCCTTGAGCCCCTTCGGCACGCTCGCCCATCTCGGGCCGATGACGCGCAGCGTCGGCGACGGGGCGCTGATGCTGAACGTGCTGTCGCTGCCGGATGCGCGCGACTGGTTCGCGCTGCCCTATGCCGGGGTGGATTTCACGCGCGACCTCGACGGCGGCGTCAAAGGCCTCAAGATCGCCTTCAGCCCCGCTCTCGGCTATGCCCCGGTCCAGTCGGAAGTCGCCGCCGTCGTTGCCCAGGCGGCGAAGGTCTTCGCCGAGCTCGGCGCCGCGGTTGACGAAATCGATCCGGGTTTCGCCGACCCGACGCCCATTTTCCGCGCCCACTGGATGGTCGGGGCCTTCAACGGCTTGCGCGGCGTGCCGCCGGAAAAGCGGGCGCTGATGGACCCTGGCCTCGTCGCGGCGGTCGACGAGGGCGCGGCGATATCGCTCGCCGCGTATCTCGACGCGGTGAACGCGCGCGGCCAGCTCGGCATCCACATGAAGCGTTTCCACGAGCGCTACCATCTTTTGCTGACCCCCACCCTGGCGGTGCCCCCGTTCGAGGTCGGCCGGCTGGCGCCGGCCTCGACCGACGGCACCGACTGGACGCGCTGGACTCCCTTCACCTACCCGTTCAACCTGACGCAGCAACCGGCGGCCTCGGTGCCGGCCGGCTTCACCGGCGCCGGCTTGCCGGTGGGGTTGCAGATCGTCGGTCCCATGCACCAGGAAACGCTGGTCCTGCGCGCCGCGCGCGCCTTCGAGCGGGCGCGGCCCTGGGCGGAGCGGCGGCCGCCGCTCTGAGCCCCATGCGGACGGGCGCCCTCCTCACCGTCGCCGAAATGGCCGAGGCCGACCGGCGCGCCATCGCCGGCGGCGTGCCCGGCGAGGTGCTGATGGAGAATGCCGGCGCCGGCGTCGCCGACGAGATCGAGCGCCATTACGGCCCGCGGCCGACGCTGGTGCTGTGCGGTCCGGGCAATAACGGCGGCGACGGCTTCGTGGTCGCCCGCCTGCTCGCCCGCGCGCGCTGGCCGGTGCGGGTGGCGCTGCTTGGCGAGCGCGCGGCGCTGCGCGGCGACGCGGCGGCGATGGCCCGCCGCTGGACCGAAGAGGTCGAGCCGCTGGCGCCGGCGGCGATCGGCGACGCCGAACTGATCGTCGACGGGATTTTCGGCGCCGGGTTGCAGCGACCGGTCGAGGGGATTGCCGCCGCGACCGTCGCCGCGGCCAACGAAGCGAAGGTGCCGATCGTCGCGATCGACGTGCCGACCGGGGTGCACGGCGACAGCGGGGCAACGTGGGGTGCCGCCATTCGGGCCGAGCGGACGGTGACGTTCTTCCGCAAGAAGCCCGGCCATCTTCTGTTGCCCGGCCGGAGGCATTGCGGCGCGGTCAAGGTGGTCGATATCGGCATTCCCGAATCGGTGCTCGACGATATCGCCTCGGCGCAGTGGGAGAACGGCCCCGACCTGTGGCGCGCTGCCTACCCTTGGCCGGCGCTCGAGGGCCACAAATACAGCCGCGGCCACGCGGTGGTCTTGAGCGGCGGGCTGTCGTCGACCGGCGCGGCGCGCCTGGCGGCGCGGGCGGCGCTACGAGCCGGCGCCGGCCTCGTCACCGTGGCGTCGCCGCCCGATGCCCTGGCGGTGAACGCCGCGCAGCTTACCGCGGTGATGGTGGCGGCGGTCGAAGGCGCCGAGGGCTGGCAGCGCCTGCTCGCGGACGATCGCAAGAACGCGGTGCTGCTCGGCCCCGGCAACGGCGTCACGCCGGCAACGCGGGCGGCGGTGCTGGCCGCGCTGGCCGCCGACAAGCGGGTCGTGCTCGATGCCGATGCCTTGACGGTGTTTGCCGGCGAGCCCGAGGCGCTGATCGCGCCGCTGCGCGGCCGGACGGCCGTGCTGACCCCGCACGAGGGCGAGTTCTCGCGCCTGTTCGACATGGCCGGCGATCGGCTCAGCCGGGCCCGCGCCGCCGCGGCGCTGACCGGGGCGGTGGTGCTGCTCAAGGGCGCCGACACGGTGATCGCGGCCCCGGATGGCCGCGCCGCGATCAATGCCAACGCGCCGCCCGATCTCGCCACGGCGGGAGCCGGCGATGTGCTGGGGGGAATGATCCTCGCGCTGCTGGCGCAAGGCATGCCGCCCTTCGAGGCGGCGGCAGCCGCCACCTGGCTCCATGGCGAGGCGGCGGCGGCCAAGGGGCCCGGCTTGATCGCCGAGGACCTAGCCGAGATCTTGCCGGCCGTCATCAAGCAGCTCAAAGGCTTGTCCTAGCTTCTTTGTGCGATACCTTGACCGCCGCGACCGGCGCGCCTGCGCTTGCGGGCGGCAGGACGATCGGCGACAGTCGGAGCCATGAGCGAGCCGTCGGCCAACTTGCTGGATCGAACGCTGGAGCGTTTGGGGCGGGCGCTGCGCGGCGCCGCCGGCTCGGCACGCGTGCGGCTGACCGGCCAGTTGCGGCCGGACCTTCCCGAGGACGACGCGGCGCGGTTGCGCCGCCAGATCGATGTTTGCCTCGAGGGTCGGGGCGGCGAGGTCTCGGCGCGGGCTCGGGCGGTCGAACTCGGCCGCACCTATCTGTCGCTGTCGGCGGCTGGCCGGCAGCGGTTCCTCGCCATGCTGGCGCAGGATTACGGCGTCGATCCGGCTGGTCTCGACGCGGCAGTCGCCACGCTGCACGCGGCCACGGATGTTGCCGACCGGCTTGCCGCCGAGGCCGCGCTGCGCCGGGCGCTGGTGCCACCACGACTACAATTAATGACCAAATTCAATATCTTGCCAGAAGGCGTTAAATTTCTGGTTGATATGAGGGCCGATCTGCTCGGGCTGGGCAACGCCGATCCGGCGCTGTCGGCGTTCGACCGCGAGCTACGCGACCTGCTCGCTTCCTGGTTCGATATCGGCTTCCTCGATCTCGAGCGGATCACCTGGCACGCGCCGGCCGCTCTGCTCGAAAGGCTGATGGCCTATGAGGCGGTGCACAAGATCCGTTCCTGGAGCGACCTGAAGAACCGCCTCGATTCCGATCGCCGCTGCTACGCCTTCTTCCATCCCCGCATGCCCGACGAGCCGCTGATCTTCGTCGAGGTGGCCCTGGTCAACGGCATGGCGGGGGATATCCAGGCGCTGCTCGACGAAACCGCGCCGCCGGTCGATCCGGCCGAGGCGGATACGGCGATCTTCTACTCGATCTCGAACTGCCAGCAGGGCCTGGCCGGGGTCAGCTTCGGCAATTTCCTGATCAAGCGGGTGGTCGATGCCCTGCGCCGCGACCTGCCGCGGCTGAAGGTCTTCGCCACCCTCTCGCCAGTTCCGGGCTTCCGCGCCTGGCTCGACGAAAGGCTCGCCGCCGGCGCCGAGGCGCCGATATTGAGTCCCCTCGAGGAAGCCGCGCTGGTGGCGGCCGCGGGGGAAGAGGCGGCCGCGAATGGGGCGGCCGCGCTGGAGAGCCTGCTGGCGCGCCCCGACTGGCCCGAGGACCCTGCCGCCGCGGCGGCGCTCGAACCGCCGCTGATGCGGCTTTGTGCGCGCTACCTGCTGGAGGAGAAGGAGAAGGGGCGGGCGCGCGACCGGGTGGCCCACTTCCATCTGTCGAACGGCGCCCGCGTCGAGCGTCTGAACTGGCTGGGCGACCGCTCGGCGGACGGCCTGCGCCTCTCGGCCGGCCTGATGGTCAACTACCGCTACAAGCT
>CAYTWJ010000144.1:0-8098 GCA_964442055.1 uncultured Rhodospirillaceae bacterium
CCGGCGGCGCGGCGGCAAGCGCCGCCGCCAGCGCCAGCGCGGCCGCCAGCGCGCGCAGCTCGAGCCGCGGATGCGACGTCAGTTGACGACTTTCCAGCTGCCGTCGGGCTGGCGGCAGGCGGTGCCGTAGGCCTGTTCGGTCCGGCCGCCCACGGTGATGGTCTGCTGGTACTCGCGGCAATACTCGCCGCTCGGGGCTTGCGTGGTCCTGATCGGCGTGATGGTGCCGGAATGGCCGGTGTCCGGATTGCGCCAGGTCGAGGTGTGGCCGCTGCGGCCGGTCTCGAGCGCCTGCTGGTTGGTGCGCTCCATCGCCGCGATGTCGGCGCGGTCGAGCGACTTGCCGACCTCGCTGCCGATGTAGGCGCCGAGCAGCGTGCCGATGGCGACCGCGGCGAGCTGTCCCCTGCCGCCACCAAACTGCGCGCCGGCCACCGCGCCGCCGAGGCCGCCGAGCAACGTGCCCGCAGTCTGCTTGTTGGCCTGCAGGCCACCGTTCTCGCAGCCGGCAAGCGCAATGGCGAACGCGCCGACAAGCACGGTGGCGGTGGTCTTGCGGAAGATGCTGGCGGTCATGCGGAGCCCTCGCTCGGTCGGTTGGTCGTTGGGCAAAAGGCGGCGGCGGCGGCCGCTGAACTTCATAGGAATATATCGACGGTGGGGCGGATGCCGCAAGCCGCGCTAGGAGCCTAACGAACGACCGCCCACGACCCGTCGGGCTGGCGGCAGGCGGTGCCATAGGCTTCCTCGACGCGACCGCCGACCACCACGGATTGCTGGTACTCGCGGCAATAGGCGCCGGCACCGGTGCGGTAGGCGGGCTGCGCGGCGACGTAGCCGTAATGGCCGCTGTCGGGATTGCGCCAGGTATTGGTGTAGCCCGAGGGGCTGTATTCCAGGGCATGCACGGTGGTCTCGTGCAGATAGGCGCGGTCGGCGCGGTCGAGCGACTTGCCGACCTCGCTGCCGATCAGCGCGCCGAGGATGGTGCCCGCGGCCACCGCGGCGAGCCGGCCCGTGCCGCTGCCGAACTGCGCGCCGGCCACCGCGCCGCCCGCGCCGCCGAGCAGGCCGCCGGCGGTTTCCTTCGGCCCGCGATCGGCGCAGCCGGCGGCGAGCAGCGCGACCAGGGCCAAAGCGGCGATGCTCCGGGGCGTCTTCATTGCTTTCTCCTCGCGACGGCGGGCGCCAGCGCCCGGCGCAGCCGATGCAACAGATACGCGGCCAAATTGGCGAGATTGCGGCATGACCATCGATCGGCGTGCGCGGCGGTCGGTCGACAAAAAGGAAAATCCAATTCTACAATGGCTTAGCCCGCCGCCGCCAACCTGTGATCATTTTGGGACCCACGCGATGTCGTCGCCGACCGCCGACCCCTTCGCCCTGTTCGCCGAGTGGTTCGCCCAGGCGAGCGATTCAGAGCCCAATGACCCCGATGCCATGGCGCTGGCCACCGCCGATGCGAGCGGCCGGCCCAGCCTCCGGATGGTGCTGCTCAAGGGCTGCGACGAACGCGGCTTCGTCTTCTACACCAATCTGGAAAGCCAGAAGGGGGGCGAGCTGCTCGCCAATCCGCGCGCCGCGCTTTGCTTCCACTGGAAAAGCCTGCGCCGGCAGGTGCGCGTCGAGGGCGAGGTCGAGCGGGTCGGCGATGCCGAAGCCGACGCCTATTTCGCGTCGCGGCCGCGCGACAGCCAGATCGGCGCCTGGGCGTCGAAGCAGTCGCGGCCGCTGGAAAGTCGCTTCGCCCTGGAAAAGGCCGTCGCCGCCTATGCCGCCAAGTTCGGCTTCGGGGCGGTGCCGCGGCCACCCTATTGGTCGGGAATGCGAATCGTTCCCAATCGCATCGAGTTCTGGCAGGACCGCCCGTTCCGTCTGCACGACCGGCTGGTCTACGTGCGCGAAGCTGGTGCCTGGCGGACGATGAAACTATATCCTTGAGCGCAAGATGAACGAGCAGGGCATGCTTCGCAGCGATCTGGACCGCGCGGCGGCCGGCACGGCGCGGGGCGAGGCCCTGATGCGCCTGGCGACCCATGCCGCAGTCGGCGTCGCGGCGGTGCTCATCGCGGCCAAGCTGGTGGCTTGGTTGCTGACCGGATCGGTGGCCCTGCTGACCTCGCTGGTCGACTCAGTGCTCGACCTGGTCGCATCGGTGCTCAACCTGCTGGCGGTGCGCCACGCGCTCGAGCCGGCCGACCGCGAGCATCGGTTCGGCCACGGCAAGGCCGAGGCCCTGGCCGGCCTCGGCCAGGGCGCCTTCATCACCGGCTCGGCGGTGTTCCTGATCTTCGAGGCGGTGGGGCGGCTGATCGAGCCGCGGCCGGTGGTCCAGGGCGCGGTTGGCATCGGCGTCATGCTATTCTCGATCGCGGTCACGCTGGCGCTGGTGTTGTTTCAGAATCGCGTGGTGCGGCGCACCGGGTCGGTGGCGATCAGCGCCGACACTTTGCACTACAAGAGCGACCTCCTGACCAATCTCGGCGTCATTGCCGCGCTCGCTCTCGCGACGCAGCTCGGCTGGCAGCTGGCCGACCCGCTGATCGCCATCGCCATCGCGCTCTACATCCTGCGCGGCGCCTTCGGCATCTTCCGCGAATCCTACGACCACCTGATGGACCGCGAATTCCCCGAAGAGATGCGCCGGCGCATCAGCGAGATTGTGCTGGCGCATCCCGACAGCCGCGCCATGCACGACCTGCGCACGCGCTGGTCGGGGAACCGCGCCTTCATCCAGTTTCATCTCGAGCTCGATCCCTATATCTCCCTGCTGCAGGCGCACCGCATCGCCGACGAGATCGAGGTCAAGATCGTCGAGGCCTTCCCCGGCGCCGAGGTCATCATCCACGAGGATCCGGCCGGGCTCGAAGGCACGCCGACCGGCCTCGCCGCGGTCTGACCCGGCCAGACGACGGGACCGCGCTTGATCGTCGGCGACCAGAGCGAGGTCATCCGCTTCCTCGCCGATCCCGCGAACTGGGCCGGCGCCGTCGACCGCGTCGAGCGCATCGACACCCACGGTGCCATTGTCTTCCTCGGTGGCGAGCGCGTGCGCAAGCTGAAGCGCGCGGTGCGGTTCGACTACATGGATTTCTCGACGCCCGAGCGCCGGCGCGCCTGCTGCGAGGCCGAGCTCAGGCTGAACCGCCGCACCGCGCCGGAACTCTATCTCCGCGTCGTCGCAGTGACGCGCGAAGCCGACGGCCGGCTTGCGCTGGGCGGCGCCGGCGAGCCCGTCGACTGGCTGGTCGAGATGCGCCGCTTCGACCAGGACACGTTGTTCGACCGCCTGGTCGAGAGCGGCCGGATCGAGCCGGCGCTGCTCGAAGGCGCCGCCGACGCGGTGGCGGCCTTGCACGCACTGGCCGAGCGACGGACGGATCGCGGCGGCGCGGCCTCGCATCGCCTGGTGATCGACACCAATTGCCGCGAGTTGGACCGCGCCGCCGGGAAATACGTCGAGGCGGCCAAGGCGGCGGCCTTGCGGACGCGGTCGCTGGCGGCCCTCGAGCGGCTCGCCCCGTTGGCCGAGCGGCGGCGCCAGGACGGCTTCGTGCGGCAATGCCATGGCGACCTGCACCTGCACAACATCTGCCTCGTCGATGGCCGGCCGACGCTCTTCGACTGCATCGAGTTCAACGACGATTTCGCGGTCATCGACGTCCTCTACGACCTCTGCTTCTTGCTCATGGACTTGCTGCACCGCCGGCGGCCCGACTTGGCCGGCATCGCCTTCAACCATTACCTGGAAGCGACGGCCGACTATGACGGCCTGGCGCTGCTGCCGCTCTACCTGTCGATGCGCGCGGCGATCCGCGCCCATGTCTCGCTCAGCATGGCGGAGGTGCAGTCCGAGGCGGCGCGCGCGGCGGCCCTGCGGGGAGAGGCGCGGACCTATCTCGACGAGGCGTTGGCGCTGCTCGATCCGGCGAGTGCGCCGCTGCTCGCGATCGGCGGCCTGTCGGGATCGGGCAAGAGCACGCTGGCCCGCGCCGTCGCGCCCTCCGTGGGGCCGCCGCCGGCCGCGGTCGTGCTGCGCAGCGACACGCTGCGCAAGCGGCTGTTCGGGCTCGCGCCGACCGCGCGCCTCGGTCCCGAAGGCTACACCGTCGAGGCCAACACCCGGGTCTATGCCGAGCTGCGGGCGCGCGCCGGCCGGGTGCTCGCCGCCGGCCACGCCGCGATCGTCGACGCCGTTCATGCCCGGCCGGATGAGCGCGCGGCGGTCGAGGCGGTGGCGCGCGCCGCGGGGGCGGAATTCGTCGGCGTCTGGCTCGATGTGCCGCCGGCCGTGATGGCCGCGCGCATCGGGGAACGGCGGGCCGACGCCTCCGACGCCACGGTGGCGGTGCTGGAAAAGCAGCTTGCCTACGACCTCGGCGAGATTTCCTGGCACCGACTCGCTGCCGGCGGCTCGCTCGCCGAGCTCACTGCCGCCGTGCTGCGCCTTTTGCCCGGGGCCGCGAAGCGCTAGTCTCGCCGGAAAGAAAACGGAAGGCAGGGGGCTTTCATGATTACGCGCGGCTCGATGATCCGCAGGATACTGGTGCCGTTCGGCGGCAGCGACAAGGATGTCAGGGCTTTCGAGATGGCCCTGGCCCTGGCGCGGCCCCTCGAGGCGCATGTCGAGGCGTTTCATGTCAGCGTCGATCCGCGCGACGCGGTCGCCTTCGTCGGCGAGGGCATGACGGCGGCGATGATCGAGCAGATCATGAGTGCCGCCGAGCAGGAGAGCCGCCAGCGCAGCGCCCAGGCGCAGCAGCGCTTCGAGGCGGCTTGCGCGGCGGCGGGCGCGCCGCGTCTGGTCTCGCCGCAGGCGGGCGTCCGCTTCTCCGCCGGCTTCGTACTGCGCAGCGGCCGCGAAGACGAACTGGTGGCCGAGCGCGGCCGGCTCGCCGATCTGATCGTCGTGCCGCGCCCAACCGACGAGGGAGACGGCGCGCCCTCGCTGACCCTAGAATCCTGCTTGCGCGAGACCGGCCGGCCGGTGCTGGTGGTGCCGCCCGGCGTCGCCGCCGAGCAGTTCGGCAAGCGGATCGCCGTGGGCTGGAACGGCTCGATCGAAGCGGGCCGCGCGGTGGCGGCAGGCCTGCCCTTCTTGACCACCGCGGAGCGCGTCGTCGTGCTTTCGGTCGAGGAAGGAACGGTCTTCGGCGCCACGGGCGCCGACGTGGTCGAATACCTCGCCTGGCACGGCATCCCGGCCAGCGCCGAAGTCCTGTCCTCGGGCCCCTTCGGCGCCGGCAAGGCGCTGCTCGCCGGCATCACCGCCGCCGGCAGCGACATGCTGGTGATGGGGGCCTACACCCGCAGCCACATGCGCCGCCTGATCTTCGGCGGCGTCACCGCCGAAGTGCTGGCCAACACGACCATCCCGGTGCTGATGGTCCACTGAGCCCGAAGGCGCGCGATTGACCTGGGTCAAGGCGCGGGAGCCGGGATCGCGCTTGTGTCGCTCCGAAAGGGGTGACCGACCTTGCTGAGCTATGAGGACTGCATCGCGCTGAGCGGCCTGACCGAGGACGAGATCGCGGCGATCGCCGAGCACGAGCACATCCCGCGAATTGTCGCCGCCGAATACGGCAACTATCTCTGCCGCACACCGGGTGGCGAGCCGCGCATCAGGCGCATGATCGTCGAGGACATCGAGGCCGCCCGCCGGCGCGGCGACGAGGCCCATGTCCTGGCGCTCAAACTGGTGCTAAGAAAGTTCATCGAGGAGCACCCTGCGGCGGTCGGGCATCGCCGGACCGCAAGCGGGAAGCCGCCGTCTGCGATGGAGAGGGCCCGTGGCGTTGAAGACGATACGCTTGGAACTGGCGCGTAACCGGGAATTCCCGGAGGGCAGCCCCCAGCGCGGCTACGAGCTGAGGGCGCCGCTGACCGCCGACGGGCATCTCGACGTGGACGCCTGGCGGGCACAGCGCAAGCAGTGCACCGTGCGCCGCTTCTGGCCGGGTGAGGACGACCGCGTCGGCGAGCTGGAGCACACGCGCCACCGCACCTGGGTATTCTCCTACGAGCCCGGCGAGGAGGACGACGAGCCCATCTTCCGGCTCGAAGGCCACACCTTCAGGGTGGGCGATTACGTCACCATCACCGAGCAGGACGGCTCGGTGCTGACCTTCAAGGTCGCCGAGGTGCGCTGATCGCCGCGCCGGCCGCCGGGCAAAGCCGCGACACAGGCGCCACGGCGCGCCGCCGCTGGCGGCTGCCGATCGCCGCGGTGCTGGTGTTCGGCCTGTCGGGACTGGTGCTGGCGGCGGTGGCGAGCGTGCTCTACCTGGCCGTCTGGGCGGGCCAGGCCAACACCATCGACTTGGCGCGCGACAAGGCCGAGCTGGTGCTCGGCTTGGTCGAAGACCGGCTGCGCCAGCGCCTGGAGCCGGCGCGCGCCCAGGCGCGCTTCCTTGCCGACATCATCGTCCGCGGCCGTATCGATCCGCTTGTCGACCCACGTTTCGTCGACTTTGCCGGCGGCGCGCTGGCCGGGACGCCGCAGGTGACCGGGATCGCCTTCACCGCACCGGACGGCCGGCTGATCCGGGTGTTTCGCACCAGCGTCAGCGGCTTCGGCAGCGCCGTCGAGGAGGAGACGGGCGCCGAATTCGTCGCCGGCTATCAGCAGGCGGCGCGGGCGCGCGAGCCCTTCTGGGGCGAGATCGCCTGGCACGAAGGCCTGCGCCAGCCGCTGATCAACCTGCGCGCCCCGGTGCGCGACGGCGACCGGGTGGTCGGCGTGCTGCTGGTCGTGGTTTCGGTCGCCGACCTGTCGCTGGCGCTGAACGACGTCGCCGAGGCTTTCGGCGCGACGCCGTTCATTCTGGTCGGGCGCGACCACGTGCTGGCCCATCCCACCCTGGTCTACGGCTTTCCGGGACGCAGCGCCGCGAACCCTTTGCCGCCGCTCGACGGCATCGGCGACCGCCTGATGGCGCAGATCTGGGACCCGACGGGCTTCGTCGACCGGACGCGCTCGGAGCGCATTCTCGGCGGCCGCGGCCATATCGCCCGCTACGACGGCGACACCTACGTCTATTTCTACCGCGAGACGGCGCGCTACGGCAGCCGCTGGCTGATCGGCACCTACATGCGCGAGGCCACCCTCGAGGCGGCATTCGCGCGCATCTGGCAGGCGGTGTTCGCCGGGCTCGGCATCCTCGCCGTGGCGGTGGTGCTGGCGCAACTGCTCGGCCGCTGGCTGACGCGCAGGCTCGGCGAGCTGGCGCGGACGGCCGCCAGCGTCCGCGACCTCGATTTCGTCGGCGCCCGCCGGGTCGGCGGCAGCCAGCTGCGCGAGCTCGACGACACCGCCGCCGCCTTCAACGCCATGCTTGATGGGCTGCGCTGGTTCGAATCCTACGTGCCGCGGGCATTGGTGCGGCGGCTTCTGCGCCTCGGCCGCGGCCGGGCGATCGAATCGATCCAGCGCGACCTCACGGTCATGTTCACCGACATCTCCGGCTTCACCTCGCTCTCCGAGCGGATGAGCGCGCCCGAGGTGGCCGAATTTCTCAACCGGCATTTCGCCCTGATCGACGCCTGTATCGACCGCGAGGACGGCATCATCGACAAGCATCTCGGCGACGGCGTCATGGCCTTCTGGGGCGCCCCCGACATCCAGCCCGATCACGCCCGGCGCGCCTGCCGGGCGGCGCTCGCCATCCGCGAAGCCGTCGAAACGGACAATGCCCGCCGGCGGGCGGCGGGCGAGGCGCCGGTCAAGGTGCGCATCGGCCTCCATACCGGCCCGGTCACGGTGGGCAATATCGGCGCCGCCAGCCGGCTCAGCTACACCATCGTCGGCGACACGGTGAACAGCGCCGACCGCTTGTGCGAGCTCGCCCGCGCCGTCGACGAATCCGGCCACGACGTGGTCATCGTCGTCTCGGCGGCGACTGCCGAGGCGGCCGCCGACGGCTTCGATCTGACGCCGGTCGGAGCACAGATGCTGCGCGGCCGCCATGCGCCGCTCGAGGTCTACCGCCTGCTCGGCTGACCGCGCGGTGCTGGCACCGAACGCCGGCTTGGGTTAGAGCATGGTTCCCCTATTTCGAATCGGTTCTGTCGCCGTGCGGCGTGTGCGAGCCGCGAGGCG